>JASHXO010000206.1 GCA_030043495.1 Candidatus Rhabdochlamydia sp. | reverse complement strand
TACGAATGAGAAAGAATATCAATTTTATTCTGCTCTTCCCTCTTTTAAGGAGTTGATACAGTGGGTCAAACCCTGATAAGCGATCTTTTAATTCCAGACTTGAAGTTCATCGATCTCAAATCAAAGATTGAAGACATCGATGTCTTATTTATTTTTGGGGTTGGCGATGGATCTTTGCATCGTTCTCTTTCAACGTGGTTGAAAAAAGAAGACAACCGTTTCTTAGTCTTCATCGAAGAACGGGAAGATCTGTTTTTAAGGACAAAAGATTTTTCTCTGAAAAGTGATCCCAAAGTCCGTCTTTTTTATTGGAAAAGAGGTGATGAAGAGATTTTTCAACAAATTGCTTGGGAATTTGTCTTTTTACGCTTTGGATTTGCCTATCCCGAACCACAGAGCAAGCAAGCAGCTCAAGAATTTTTCATCACGTTGGAACATTACCATCGCGGGGTTGATCTGCTTGCATCGGATAGCGAGGACATGGGAGTCAAAGTGTTGAAGAACGCCATGAAGAATTTATCCTCCCTACCCAAAGCACGTCTTGGTTCCACTCTCGAGGGGAAATGCGCTCAGATTCCAGCGATCATTTGTGGAGCAGGGCTCACGCTCAATCATGCTGCACCGCTATTAGCTAAAATGAAAGATAAAGCACTTATCATAGCTGGAGGATCGAGCGTTCGCGCCCTCAATGCTCATGGAATTGATCCCCATATTTATGCTAATATTGATCCGCACCCTCCCTATCGACGTTTTTTAGAGCAGGACTGTTTCGAAACGCCTTTTTTCTATCAGGGCCGGTTTTGTCACTCTTTATTGGAAGGGGTTCAAGGGCCTTTAATCTTCATGCCCGATAGTGGTAGTTATCCATTAGAGGCTTGGATTTCAGCCGAGGCCGGCATTTTTGCCGAACGGTTCGACGGGGGATGGACAGTGGCTAACTTTTGTACGTCCATTGCTGCTCATTTAGGCTGCAATCCCATTATTTTTGTCGGGATGGATTTTTCCTGTGGGCCTGATGAAATTTATGCCTCGAAAATCGCGGGGGATGAGAACCGAGAATGTTTGGTCGAGCTGGAAAAAGATAAACTCTATTCTAAACGCGATTGGTTAATGAGCGCTGAGTGGACAGTCTCGTTTGCCAAGAAGAACCCGAGCATTCATTGGATCCATGCTTCTACAGGCGGAATCGATCTTCCTGGAATCGAACGCAAAGAACTTTCCGAGGTCGCACTGTCAATGCTTGGAACACAATTCGATATGTCAGGGCTCGTTCACTCGCTCGTTTCCGATGCCGCGCTTTCTCAAGTCACTTCCGAAAAAGCCGAGAATGTGAGAAAGAGAGTTACAGAGAGCTTTGAAAAATGCCTTGAGATTTGTGATGGGATGCTCAAAGTGTGGGAAAAATATTATCCAAATTCTCCTTTAGAGAAAGGTGAATATGCTATTTTGGACATCGAACTTGAACAAGAGATTTGTCATCGCCATTTTCTTCTTCCTCTTTGGAATGTTTGGAAACGTCCGATCCTACGATCTTCGCATCATCCACTCGGAGCCTATATTCATAGGCTGCTCTTTTTTAAGAAGGCTATAGAAATGCATTTACCCTACTTGAGGTCATTGTTATGAGCAGGGATCAATATCTCTTTTCTAAAGACGAGCTTATTATTCGCGATCACGAGCTCAACATCGACATCGCATTGCCCTCTTCCCTCCCTCGGCTGCCGCTAGATATGTTGGGCCACGGGATTTTTCAAGATCGGGACGCAGAGGGCAACCTTCAATCCGCTTATCTCATTTGCGATGGAAGACGACATGGAGAATGCCGACTTTTTGCCGAGGAGGGTAAGGTTCGCGCCGAAATGTTCTATTATTACGGCAAGTTACATGGCCCTTCTGTGATGTATTCAGAAAACGGCAAAATCCTTGCGAAGACATGGTACTGCGAGGGAAAACGGGTAGGCAAAGCTCATTATTATTTCCCTTCGGGCTCACTTTCGAGTTTACAGCGGTTTAAAGATGGGGAATGGGAAGGATTGCAAGAGTATTTTTACGAGGATGGATCCAAAAAAAGCTTAATCCCTTTTGTTCGCGGAAAGCTTCACGGGGAAGTCCAGCTATTTTGGGAATCTGGCAAGCCCAAACGCTCCGTGCATTATGTCGAAGGGCTTCGCGAAGGGCCTGATAAATTATGGAATGAAAAAGGCGTACTTGTCGATGAAGGAGAATATCGATCGGGACAGCCTATAGGTGTTCATCGCCATTATTTTGCTGACGGAAAGCTTAAAGAAGAATTCAATTTCTACACTCCTACCCGTTTTGATCGCAAAGAATGGAACCTTGCCGGAAAACTGATTTTTGAAGGAATTTTCGCTCCAGACTTAACCTATATAGAGAAAATCTATTCAGAGCCTCAAGGATGCAAAGTGCGAAAGGGGGTTTGGGATGGAACCCGCATCCATTGGAAATAATGTCCAAGATCATGTCCATTTACTGGAACGTTATCCTGAACTGCTTTTCTTATTAAGTTACACGCCGTATACTCCTTATCGGCTCACTACCAGTATTGATCACAAACTGAGCGCTGAAGAGCTTCATTCCGACTCAATTTCAGAAGAAATCGCTTCTTTTAAAGAAAAGCTGCATTTAGACGGTGTTGACATCCTTTATATATACGGGATTGGCCTTGGGTATCACTATGCTGCCTTAAAAGGATGGTTAAGGGAAAAACGGGAAAGACGCCTCATTTTCTTAGAAGATGAACTCGCTGCTGTTCATGCTTCGCTCTTTTCAGAACACGCGCAAGATCTCTTGTATGATCCTCAAGTCGCCGTGCGTTTCATTCCCAACCCGAAACTGCTTCAGGGGCATTTAGAAGAGCTTGTGGCTTCTTATTCTTGCGATCGAATTGAAGTTGCTGCGATTGAATCCTATCAGAAGAAAAAAAAGCGTCGCTTTCTGCAAATCCGTTTAAAATTGCTAAGACTTTCGACTGTTCATCATGCGATCCTCTCAGAAGCACTTTACGCTCATAAGATGCTTGCCAA
>JASHXO010000205.1 GCA_030043495.1 Candidatus Rhabdochlamydia sp. | reverse complement strand
CCAAGTTTCCTTTATCGAAATAGACAAAAGGTTGTCGCTTTTCTTTTGGGATCGCGTTTTTGATGAGTTTTGCAACATAGCGGCCTTCTTGAAGTGCGACCGGAGCGACGCCTGGGAGCGGCTTTCCTTCTTTGCCGACAGAATGCGCTGCATCGCCGATGACGAAGATTTCCGGGTGGTCGGGGACGCTCAAATCTGGACCGACGATAGCGCGACCGGCGCGATCTAGCGGGACATCAAGAGTTTTAAGCATTGGAGAAACTTGGTTGCCAGCTGCCCAGATGATATTCTTAGACTCGATAAATAGATCCTCGGTCTTTACTCCGCTTTCATTGATGTCTGTAACCTTTTTTCCTGTAAGGACTTTGACTCCCATTTTCTCTAACATTTTTGCTGCGCTGCTTGCGAGCTTGTCCGGATACATCGGAAGGATTTGAGGGAGGGCTTCGATCAGGTAGATCTTAGACTCTTCGGGTTTTATCCTCCGAAAGTTTTTAAACATCGTTTTGTAAGCAATTTCAGCGATGGCCCCGGCCATTTCCACTCCGGTTGGCCCCCCACCGATCACCACAAAATTTAGATATTTAGCTGCTTCAGAGATAATGTCGAGTCTTTCGGCCTTTTCGAAAGAAATCAAGACTTGTTCACGGATCTTGAGCGCATCGTTAATCGTTTTTAGGCCTGGGGCAAATCGTTCCCAATCTTCTCTGCCAAAATAGGAATGGCGGGCCCCAATTGAGATGATGAGATAATCATACCCGTAAATATCGCCATTTGCGATCGTAATCTGTTTATTATTTTTGTCGATTTTAACAACCTCTCCCATGATCACTGTGGTGTTTTCTTGATGCCGAAGAATTTCTCGTAAAGGCGTCGCAATTTCTCCGGGAGAGAGGGCGGCTGTGGCTACTTCGTAAAGCAGGGGTTGAAAGAGGTGGTGATTGGTCTTATCGATCAAAAGGACATCGAGTTTGGCATGGTTAAGAGATTTTGCAACATTTAATCCTCCGAAACCTCCTCCAATGATGACAACTTTCGTATAAGCCATGGACTTTCTCTCTATAAAAAGACAAACTTTTTAATGAATAATTCTCAACGAATGCGGGTAATTGTAAACAAAATGCAATTACCAAGAATTTTTTCCAAATAGGATTAAAATGCAACTGTTGTTTTTTGACTTTCAAAAAAGATTGGAGCTGATAAACTCTTCAAGAGTATGTTTACAAAGCACTTTCGATCAATGAGGAGTGTAGATTTATGAACTCGCATGTTCATCGATTTTATCGGAAGTTCGCCAACGAACAGGCTCCCATTTGTCTTTATCACGAAGTGATCAGCTTGCATGAAGCACCGAGATTTTCTTGGGAAGATCTTTCTAAAAAAGCGCCTTCCTTGCCTAAAGGATGGTATGAGCTTGCTCGTTTGAATACTGCTGATAGAATCGAATTTATTCGAGACTATTGGCTCTCCACTCTTCCCTATCTTCCCCATGCCCATGCCTTTTTCGAAAAATTTTTCAACAAGCTGGATGATGTAGGGTTTTTTTTGACGCAGCTCCGTTTTGATTCTCCTTTTGAGAGCGAGATTGTCTACAGTTTGGAAGATGGAAGTTGTTTTTATCATAGTTCTCCTCCCTGTTCCGAGGAAAAAATCATGAAGTTAAAATTCGAATTCGAAGAAGTGTTTCCCGAAGATTTTTTGGACTGGTTGATCTTTTACTTGGAAAGCATAACGTAGGGATAGCATGTACTCGGTCCAAGATCTACTAGATAAATATGGTGGACACCTCGGGCTCCAGCTAATTGCTGGGAAAAAGGGGATGAAACGGCGCATCAAAGTTCCGGAAGTGCACCGACCTGGCCTGCCCCTATCTGGATATTTGAAAAATTATGTCAGCCAGCGGATTCTCATTTTTGGCAACGTTGAGACTTTATATTTAAAAGATTTGAGTAAAGAAACGCGCATCGAGAGGTTGCGAAACATCCTGACACTGCAGACTCCTGCTGTTATCGTTGCTGGACGTTTTCAGCCTGCAAAAGAACTGATTCAATTTTGTGAACAAGATGGGATTCCTCTATTCCGCGCCAGTATGACGACAATGAATCTGCTCAGCAAGATGACTTTGCTTCTTAACGAAGAGTTTTCTCCAACGATGACCTGTCATGGGACTCTTGTAGAAGCATTTGGGGTAGGCGTTCTCATTCAGGGAGATTCATCGGTCGGAAAAAGCGAGGCCGCATTAGGATTAATCGAAAGAGGGCATCGGCTCATTTCAGACGATGTTGTCAAAATACGATTGAGAGAAGGTGCCAGCTTAGAAGGTTCAGGTCCAGAATTGACGCGCCACTTGATGGAGATCCGGGGAATTGGGATTATTAATGTCGCCCATCTTTACGGAGCTGTTTGCGTGCGCGATCACAAAACTGTCGAATTGATTGTGAAACTGGAAGAATGGGACGACCGCCGATTCTATGACCGGATCGGCTTGGACGAAAAATATTGTGATATCCTTGGCGTCAATGTCCCTTATCATGTTTTACCAGTCAAACCAGGACGTGACGTTGTCCTCTTAATAGAGACAATCGTATTGAATCACCGCTTGAAGGAAATGGGCTATAATTCTGCGAAAGAATTTAATACAAAATTACTTGAAACGATCTCAAAAAAGCAAAAGGAAAGGAAGAAGATTCGTGAAGCTCCTGCGCAAAATCCGAATTAAAAATGCCCTCGGTCTGCATGCTCGACCGGCTACAGTGATAGTGAAGCTGCTCCAAGGAACGACCTCCAATGTTTCTTTTACCTATCGCAAAGAGACCATCAACGCCAAAAGCATTATGAGTATCCTGATGCTTGCCGCAACCAAGAACTCGCTGATTACGATAATTGTTGACGGCGATGACGCTGAAACGACGATGCAAAAGATCGTCGATGCTTTTGAAAACCAGTTCGGGGAATAACATGAAGAATCAGGAAGAAATACTGATCCGCGGATTTCCGGTCAGCGATGGAATTGCCATTGGGATCCCTTTTTTCCTGCAATCTGTTGAAAAAGAAATTCCAGAATTTCCAATTACTTTGAAAGAAGTCGACGATGAGATTGCTCGTTATCGGAGTGCTCTGTTTTCCAGTCGTGAGGATTTAACTGAGTTGCGCAACCATCTCGCGATGGAGGCCTCCGACGATGCGGCAACGATCATCGATTCTCACATTTCAATGCTCGATGACCCGTTGATGACGGTGCATATGGAAGAGAAAATCCGGCAAATGCTCCAAAACACGGAGTCTGTATTTCAATCCGTCATCACAGATTATGAGAAGCGTTTTTCGCAGAAGACAAATCCATTTTTTCAGGAACGGCTAGTCGATGTCATGGACCTTGCCAAACGTGTTCTTGGCCACCTATGCCCTTGTAAAGGCAATTCTCTTTCCCACGTTCCTTTCAATTCCGTTGTCTTTGCTAAAGAACTGATCCCATCACATACAGCCTCAGCAGAGCACTGCCGCGTCAGCGCCTTTGTCACACAGTCTGGCGGAGGAAACTCTCATGCCGCTTTAATTGCACGGGCTAAGGGAATTCCCTATGTTGCTTGTGTGGATATCTCAGCGCTTCAAAACATCTCATCGCGCTCTGTCATCGTCGATGGTCAAACAGGTGATGTGATTTTCAACCCGAAACATGCGACCATA
>JASHXO010000204.1 GCA_030043495.1 Candidatus Rhabdochlamydia sp. | reverse complement strand
CCAAGCATCTGCGCTAGCCTTTGCATCTGCTTCTCGGCTGCCTCCCATAGAAAACCAGAGCTTGCTAACGGGATGATAATATGTCGGACCTCTTCAGGATCTTTTCTATCTGCTTGAGCTCAAACCCAAGCTCTCTGAAAAAAAGAATTTGCTGCAGCAAAAGCAGCTGTTCTTCTTCATAGTATCTATAATCCGTTGGCTCCATGATAAGCGGGCTTTAAAAGTCCCACCCGATCATACCAATGCAACGTTCGGACGCTGGTGCCAGAGATTTTTGCCAATTTCGTAACCGTATAAATCATTGACCTTCTCCTTACAAAATCCCTTTGATTTTAAAGGATAACACCATAATAAGGAATCACGTATACGTTAGTGTCAATTCCTTTTTCACAGTCTGAAGGAAAAGCGACTCATGTTATTATCAATCAATTAATAATCAGAGAGTTGAAAGTAAATTTTTTTAAATTACATCGCTTGACTGATTAAGATCGCAAAAATGGGAAAGTTTTTATTTCTCGAGAGAGTGTACTTTTATGGGTAAAAGCTAAGGTAGAAACTGCTGAGATGGATCAAGAAGAAGAATATGTGAGACGAACTCTGAAGGTGTTGATCTATATCGAAGAAAATATCGATGAGGATCTCACTTTAGAGAAACTAGCTAAAATTGCTTGTTATTCTCCTTTTCATTTCCATCGTATTTTCCAAGCAATTGTTGGGGAGACGATCCATGGCTATGTGAAACGCTTGAGCATACAAATAGCAGCAGGAAAGTTGCGCTATACAGAGCAACCAGTTACTGCGATTGCATTGGATGCAGGCTTTGAGACGCCATCGGCTTTTACTAGAGCTTTTAAGCAGTTTATGGGTTCATCACCAAGGAATTACCGATCCCTAAACTCCGCTGTAAACACAATGACTCAGAACCTTAAGGAATTACCCATGATTAAACCGGATAAAATTGAACAATCTCTTCCTGACCTAAATCTACTGTTTGTGAGGAAATACGGAAATTATACTCAATCTCCTTGGACAGCTTGGCAAGCCATGATCAGCTTCATCAATGAAAATCATCTGGATCGTTCTAAAATGCGCTACTTTGGGATTTCCCATGATGATCCTCAAGTCACAAGCGAGGAAAAACTGCGCTATGACGCTGCTATTCTTGTGCATCGAGAAGCGAAGGAAAAGGGAGAAATAGGCCGGCAAGTACTGAAAGGAGGCAAGTATGCGATTTTCACACATCTTGGCTCCTATGATGGCTTGGAAGAAACGTTCAATAGGATTTTTTTGAAATGGCTGCCTGACAGCAAAGAAAATTTTGACGAGTCGCGATCCGTCTTTTGCGAGTATTTTAACATGGAATATGTCAAAGTGGATCCCGAAAAACTCGTGACCAAGATATACATCCCCTTGCAATAAGAAGATCAAACGATGACGATCTATAATGACTTAGGATCGCCTGTTAGTCAGGCTCATGTTCCCTTAGAAACTGAAGAGCACAAAGCTCACAACCGGGTTCTCCAATTATTTGCGGATGTCCTTGAATGGAAGGGCAATCACCACAGTTCTCTCATGCACCATTTGATTGGAGAACTTAGAAGTGCAGATCAGTTGCTCAATCAACCCCATGATGCAAATCGTTGGCGCAATGGGTTGATTCACATTGGCGTGGAAACGGGTTATGCTTCCTATTTGGCCCGTTTGATGTCACGAGCAGCTGTAGCCGCAAGAGAATTGAGGACTCACGGCTGTGCATACATTAGCGAGCATTTTTTACCGACGATGGATAAATTTGCGTAATCGAAGTTGAGCGTGGCAAGTGAATCGTATAGACTGAAAAAATCATGTGTGTTAGGGAATAGAGTATGACATCAGAAATACCTCCCATTTCGCATGTACAGAGTCCATCTAGCCCATCTGGCGAGGAGGCAATACAGGCGATTCTCGATCGCCATTGCAAAAACTATCCAAAAGAAATCTCTGTGGGGTGTAATTTGGTCGTCATGCAAGAAGGAAAACGTCCGGTCCTCTTACATGCTGGAGGGATCCTTCCTGATGGGCCGCAGAACTGGGGTTCTACTTCGAAGCAATTTACTGCTGCCTGTATTGACAAGCTAGTCAAGCAAGAGAAAATAAGATACGACGATGACATTCGCAAACTCTGCCCAGATCTTCCTGAATTTAAACTGGATGGAGTTGTCCAAAAAGTTACTGTTGATGATCTTCTTCACATGAGAAGCGGTCTCCCGGAAGTTTGGGCATCAGCTCTTATGGCTGGATGCGATGCGGAACGTCTGAATAACACAGAGTTATTGGAACTTTTAAATAAGCATCCAGGCATGGTTTTTTCCCCTGGATCAAAAGAGATGTACTGCAATACCAATTATTATCTTTTGGCAAAAATTGTCGAAGATATATCCCAACGCTCTTTTATTGATTATGTCCGAGATGAAGTTTTAGCCCCTTTGGGAATGCAGACCCGTTGTTCTATTGATCCATCATGCCCTAAAACC
>JASHXO010000203.1 GCA_030043495.1 Candidatus Rhabdochlamydia sp. | reverse complement strand
TAGCTAAAGTGAGAGATGGATCAAGAGGATTCGGAGCAAATTTCAGAAGTGAATGAGAATCTATTTGTTTGTCAATCCCAGTATCTGTTTTCAGAGTGCCTCCCAATGTCTCTAAAAAATTGGTAATGGTTTGGCTGTTTTCAATATTTTTAAATTTCTTCTGACTCTCTTTAAAGAGAGAATCAATAGGTGCGTTTGGATCTAAAAGCTTTGGCTCGCTCATACCTTGCCTAATGATTTCTAAACCCATTTGAATTCGCTCTACGAACGATATTGCTCGAGCTGAAGAAGTTGCAGTAGTCTTATAATGTACTGACAAAGTCTCAAATGCATGATCGATTTTTTCATGGCCTGCTTTGACGATTTCAGACCAGCTGCGTGAGATTAATGATGTTTTGGAAGCTTCAAATCGAGCTTCACTGAGAACGGTATTCAGAATTGTCTCAGTTGCTTTAAAACAGGGGTTGAACTGGGGTTCGTATTCCTTCAAAGAAGCAAGATCATTTTCTGTTTCCAACTTTAAGTGATGAAATAAGTCCCAAGCATCATGCGCTTGCTTTTTGGCATCGGCAAGTAATGTTTCAGAGGGATTATTTAGAAAGAGTTCAGAAGATGTCGATTGAACAAGCTCAGTAATCCAATCGGGAAGTGGAGGTGGATCAGATGGCGGAGAAGAGGGCGCAGGATTCTTCCCGTCGTCTTCATCTTCTCTTTTTTTGGATCCTCCTCCTGCGGCTGCCTCACCAGCAGCGACTGCTGTGCTTCCTAGTGCTCTGGATACGATAAAAGCTCCCGCGATTGCAGCAAGGACTGCGACAGCAATAAGGGTCTCTTTTTTGTGTTCTTTAACAAATTTTTCGACTTTTTCCGCAGCTTTTTTAGTTCCGTGAGCGATGGCATCGATGGCTTTTTTCACAATCTCTGCTGTTTTCTTGGCAACTTTCTTAATGGCTTTTGCCGTTTTTTCAAGTCCTTTTTTGATTTCTTTGCCTACGCGCTTGAGATGTGCCTTCAAAGACTTGACATCTTCAATAGTTTCTGTTGTCAAATCAAAGACGTAATCATATTCTTCTAACAATTCTTCAAATGTCTTGTCACTTTCATCTTCTAAAAAAATCTGCTCGATCTTGCGGCCTTTTAATGAAGGAGGATCTTGAGTGCATTCTGAATGGATAATCCCAAAAATTCTGTTGTATTTCTCATCTCTTTCTTGAATTAGGCTGACCTCTCTACCATTCCAAAGAGTTGTCGAGTTTCCTTCTAAAGGCCACTGTCCATAGACGCTATCAAAAATATCCTCGCAACCATCAATGCACATATCTGACATAAAATTTTCTCATTTGCAGAAAAGTTAAAAATTTAAGCGATACAAGATGCTTTTTTACACCATTTAAGTAAATTGTTTAGTTAATAAAGGGGTTGCAAAGATTTTTGAGGATATAGATGTGATCAAGGAAAAATACTGTATGATCTTTAATGTTTCATCTTTGTGACATGCACCCAGGGCAATCGCATTAAAAATACTTTTTTAAAAACAACATTTGTTCTGTGTCGTCCCTAGACATAGTTGTATAAGAGAACTTGTGAAGGGTCTTTAATTTTCTAGAACGGTCCTGTGAGTTTGACGCGAGAAGGGACCCACCGATAAGGCTTTAGCCCGGTGGGAAGTGAGCGCACGAGCAGCCAATCGACTCAGATCGCAAAGCAAAATCGCAGCGCAGAAGAGCTCGTAAGGGCGGCGGAGTAGTACTGGGTACACTCCGCCTTCGAGCACGCGAATTTGGCGAAGCGAGATGAGGCGCAAGGTGGTCACAGGAGGTGTGCCTTTAGGACACACCATCCGATATGTCAATAGTCGACTGATTCTAATTTCAAGTTCAAAAAAGTCTTTTAATGCTTTTAGCCCTGGCATGCAAAACACATGCTACTGACAAAAAGGTGGATTTGTGTTATTTTTAGAATAAGGCCCTGGTCGTTTGACTTTTTGGCCTTCCAAATTATTTAAAATCACAAGATCAAATTATTGAGAGCATTCCATGGTTGACTTGCCCGGAGACGTCGAAGATCCTGGTCGAATTTTTGAAACAACTCCTGTTGGCGGTGGAGCAGCTGAAAAAGGCGGTCTTACTGTTCCCACGCAACAATTCTCCACGTTCATGAAACAAGGAACGCCGATGGAGACGGCTGGAAAATCATCAATGATTTCTCCCTTTGGGCTAATGCAAGGCCAGCCGCCGCTTGCTCAAGCCCCTACAATGGATACTCTTCTCGCTCAAATCAACAACGTTCAAAGCACGATGGGGGATATTAATTCTCAATTAAATACTCCCAATCTTAAACTTAAATCTTCGACAAAATATCTTGTCAAAAGCAAGCTTTCTGACGCCAATGACAACCTGCGAACATTTAATTCAAAAATCGGTGGAGGCCTCCCTGAAGAACCCGATATCTCTGAATTTAAAGGTCCTTTGGGCCGTTTTTTTGCCTATCTGACCGATGGACAAAATCAAATGGAGGCCGCAAAAAAGCAACTTCAAGACCTCAAGGACAAAGGTTCCAATATTTCTCCAGGCGATTTTCTCCTCATTCAAGTGAAATTGAACAAGGCGCAGCAACTTTTGGAGTTCACATCTGTCTTGTTATCTAACGCTGTGTCCGATATCAAACAAATGATGCAAATCCAACTCTAGGAGGGGTTATCCATGGATCTCATTATCTTCGTCGCTCTGACTGGCGAAACCCCAACAACTCCCACTAAAACAAAATAGCATGGAACAACCTCCAAATTTTGAAAAGCTAATCACTCATCTCGATGAGATTGAGCTGACAAC
>JASHXO010000202.1 GCA_030043495.1 Candidatus Rhabdochlamydia sp. | reverse complement strand
AAGCTAAATCGCGTACGCAATGAAGGTTTTTCGAAGAGGAGAGCTAAGTGTTTGCCTTTTAACAGAGTTGACGCTTGGCCTTCATTTCGGTGCTCTTTTAGCTCGCTTGCAAGTTGAAGGATAGAATGTACTTCTTCTACAGGAAGTTCCTCCCCGGTTAAAAGATGTTTTGAGCTGAGTTTCAACATATGGCCTCCTGGCTGATGAGCTGATTTAAAGATTTCAATTGATAGTCCTCCTTGAATTGCAAAGCTTGAATGATACCGACGGCAGCGCTCGTAGTCGTTGCATGGCAAATGCGGTGGGCAACTGCGAGACGTCTTAGGATGTACCCTTCCTTACACTGCTGTTCTTCTTTTCCAACGGCGACAATCAGTCCAATCTCTCCCTCTTCTGTTTTTTTTATAGCTTCGTCAATGGTAATCACTTGGCAAGCAACGCCATGGATTGTCAGGACTGCTGCAGTTGTTGGCAGTGCATATAAATGAAGTGGTATGGCTGTGATGTCTAGCCCGAGTTTGATGAGCCAGTTGGGATCTGCATTGACGATGTTCAAAATGGCGCCGCTTTGTGGTTTGGGAAGGGAATAGCCGGAAGCGATTTGTGCCTTGGCATAAGCTTCGGCAAAACTTTTCCCTAGCCCCATCACTTCACCTGTAGACTTCATTTCAGGCCCTAGAAGTGCATCGACATTGTCGAATTTAGAAAAGGGTAGAACAGCTTCTTTAACGGCAAAAAATGGGAGTTGGGGAGGCTCTTTAATCCCTTGGCTTTTCAGAGAAGTCCCCATCAAACAATGCGTGGCAGCTTTAACAAGATCGATGCCAGTCGCTTTTGAAATAAAGGGACAGGTACGTGAAGCTCTAGGATTGACTTCCAAGACATAAATCACGCCTGCCTGAATCGCAAATTGAATATTGATCAACCCGATGACATTCAATCCCAAGGCGATTTTTTGCGTTTGCTGTACTAATTCTTTTTGAATCTCAGCAGATAGTCGGAAAGGAGGAAGAGAGCATGCAGAATCTCCTGAATGCACTCCTGCTGGCTCTACGTGCTCCATGATTCCTGGAATAAAAACGTCTTTGCCATCGCAAACGGCGTCGATATCCACCTCGATTGCATCCAAGAAATGTTCGAGCAAGACTGGTTTTTCGGGCGCTGCTTCAAATGCCTCTTTTAAACTGGCTTCCAATTCTCTTTGATGGAAGACGATCGCCATGGCTCTTCCACCAAGAACAAAAGAGGGTCTGACAATCAAAGGGTAACCGATCTGCTGTGCAGCGTCTGCCCCTTCTTCGATAGAATGAATGGTGATGTTATTGGGCTGCTTAAGTCCTAAAGCATGTAAAAATTGTTGAAATTGAGCACGGTCTTCTGTTTGTTCGATCAAAGAGGATGGGACGCCCAAAATTCGAGCTCCTGCCTTTTCAAGGCAACGAGCTAAATTCAGAGGCGTTTGCCCTCCGTATTGGACCATGATGCCGATGGGCTTTTCTATCGCAATAATAGCGAGAACATCTTCTTTGGTTAACGGCGCAAAATAGAGTTTATCAGCGCAATCATAGTCAGTAGACACTGTTTCCGGATTGCAATTGATCATCAAAGTTTCAAGTCCAAGTTCCTTGAGTGCATGGATGGCGTGAACGCAGCTGTAATCAAACTCGATGCCTTGCCCAATACGAGAAGGACCGCTTCCTAAGATCAAGACTTTGGAGTGTTCGGAAGGGCATGCTTCGCATTCCTCTTCATAAGTGGAATAAAGGTAAGCGATCGATGTGGCGAATTCACCTCCGCAGCTGTCGATGCGTTTATAAACGGGATGGACCTTCAGTTCTTTTCTTTTATCCTGGATCGTTTCTTCAGTGCACTTCATGAGCTTACCAAGATGCGCATCGGAAAATCCAAGTCGTTTGTAATGGTACAGCTCTTCTTTTGAGAGTTTGTCCAATTTTTTTTTAGAACACTCTTTTTCTGCGAAAACGAGTTCTTCAATTTGGTTTAAAAACCAAAGATCAATTCCTGTATCTTTGTGAATTGTTTCTATTGAAATTTCGAGTCGAAATGCATCAAAAATCGTCCACAGTCTAAATGGTCCAGGGCTTTTTAATTTTTGTCTCACGGCATCGACTTCAATGCACTCAGAGGGCGTGGAAATTTCCATGCTGCGCATCCCTTTGAGAAGTGCCTCTTGAAATGTCCTTCCGATCGACATCCCTTCTCCAACCGAGCGCATTTGAGTGCCTAATTTGATCTCGCAGCCATTGAACTTTTCAAAATTAAAGCGCGGTATTTTAACGACGATATAATCCATTGTCGGCTCAAAGGAGGCAGGCACTTGATTACCGGTCAGATCGCTTGATAATTCGGGCAACGTATAGCCTATGGCTAATTTTGCCGCGATTTTGGCGATGGGGAATCCCGTAGCCTTTGAAGCCAAGGCTGACGAACGTGAAACACGCGGGTTCATCTCGATGACGACCATACGTCCATTCTTAGGATCGATAGCAAATTGAACATTGGCTCCTCCCGTTTCTACACCAATGGCGCGCAAAATAGAAAAAGAAGCATTGCGCATCTTTTGATACTCTTTGTCAGTGAGTGTTTGTGCTGGGGCAACCGTGATCGAATCTCCTGTATGAACGCCTAAAGGATCGACATTCTCAATACAACAAACAATGATGCAATTATCTTTCTTGTCGCGGACGACCTCCATTTCAAACTCTTTCCAGCCTATCAGAGCTTCATCGAGGAGAAGTTCTTGATGAGGAGCTACTGCAAATGCTTGTTTGCACAAAGCGATAAATTCATCTTTTGTATGTGCAATGCCGCTGCCACTGCCACCTAAAATGAAAGAAGGGCGAACGATGATCGGTAGGTCAATAGACTTGAGTACTTCGATTGCTTGATTTAAGTTTTTAGCAACTCCTGATTTGGGTAAATTTAAACCCAGTCGTTGCATGGTTTGGCGGAAAAGTGTGCGGTCTTCCGCAAGTTCAATCGTCTGCGAGGAGGCTCCGAGTAGCCCAACTCCATATTTTACTAAAACGCCATTTTTTTCTAATGCAAGAGCAATGTTAAGAGCTGTCTGCCCTCCCATCGTCGGCAAAAGTGCATCCGGCTTCTCTTTTTCGATGATGCGTGTCACAAATTCGGCGGTAATTGGTTCAATGTAGGTCACATCTGCCATCTTTGGATCTGTCATGATAGTCGCAGGATTGGAATTGATCAGAGTCACCTGATAACCTTCCTCGCGAAGTGCTTTACAGGCTTGTGTCCCGGCATAGTCAAATTCACAAGCTTGTCCAATGACGATTGGTCCAGATCCGATAAGTAAGATGTGATGAATATCAGTTCTTTTTGGCATAATTTTCCATAAGAGCGGTAAATTGGTGAAAAAGCAGTTGTAGTTCGTGAGGTCCGGGACTTGCTTCCGGATGTCCTTGAAAACTTAAAGCAGGTTTATCTTTTCGCTTAAGACCTGCAATTGTCCCATCAAAAAGAGAACGATGGGTAATCTCGAAACAGGCAGGTAAGCTTTTCTCTTCCACGGCAAATCCATGATTTTGACTGCTAATGAACACTT
>JASHXO010000201.1 GCA_030043495.1 Candidatus Rhabdochlamydia sp. | reverse complement strand
GCTGGCTGAATATGGCAGAAATTGAGTTTAGTGCACTCAGTCGCCAATGCTTAAAAGAAAGAATACCAGATCAAGAAACTCTCATCGAAAAAGTCAAGGCGTGGGAAATGAAAAGAAATGAAGACCGCATTGGATGCAATTGGCGATTTACTACTGAAGATGCAAGGATCAAGTTAAAATCACTTTATCCAAAAAATTAAGTTTACAGAGCACTAGCGCATAATTCTGAAATCAGAATAGATTTTAGTTGCTGGGTGAAATTCGCAAACAACTTCCTCGATATAGCGAGAAGGGAATTCTTGTTTTAGTTCTGAGAGAAGTTTTTCCAGCTGAAGCTTTTCACCTTGAGCACAAATTTCGACGTTTCCATCGGATAGATTGCGAACAAAGCCTGTCAGTTTTAAGCGATCGGCAAACATCTTCGCTGTGGCGCGAAATCCTACTCCCTGCACATTTCCTTTGACAATTGCTGACAATTCTAACAACTCAGGCTCTTTCATCGGAAAGGACCTTTTATTTGGGCAATAGTTAAACGAAAAATATGCATTTGGAATTTTTTAACAACTTTCAATCTCACAAACTTCTTCTTCCTTTTGCTCTTCTGTGACATCGATTTCATGCCAGGGATAATCGCAGATCATTTTTCGAACTTCTAGGGCAGACTTTGAGCGATTGAGAGATTCGCGAAGATGGCGCATTCCTTTGCCGCCGCGCAAAAACCAACAACCGATCCTGCGCGCATCCAAAAGGGAGCGCCGTTCGTTTTGGTAAGAAATGATATGATCCAAATGTTCCAAAAGGACATCGCGATAATCCAGGCCAGTGCGCTCTTTAGGAGCTTCACCGGAGAAATAACGATAAATGTCTTCGGTCAGCCAAGGTTTACCCATCATCCCACGTGCTAGTAAAATCGCATCGCAATTTGTGTATTCGAATAATTTTCTGGCACTTTCCGCATCGAACGCATCGCCATTGCCGATCACAGGGATACGTTTTGCCGCCATTTTACAATCACGGATAAAATCCCAGTTCGCTGGACCCTTATAGCCTTGAGCTCGTGTGCGCCCATGGATACAGATTGCAGCAGCGCCGGCCTCTTCGGCAATACATGTGACTTGCGGCCCCACAATGTGGCTGGAATCCCAGCCTGCGCGAATCTTTACTGTTACTGGAATTTTTACAGCAGCGATCATCTCGGACAATACTTCACCAATCAGATCCAGTGTCTTCAGCATCCCAGAACCGCTTCCGTCTTTTGTGACTTTATCGACTGGACATCCGCAATTCAAATCCACGATATCGAAGCCTAGATCTTCAATAATCTTTGCACACTCGCCTGCGATCTTAGGCTTGCTTCCGCAAATTTGGCCGCCGATCGGATGCATCGAAGACTCATAATCGAGCATGCGATATGTAGTGGGATCGTGGCGAATCAAGGCGTCCATCTTGACCATCTCGCAAAAAACCAGGCCTGGACGATATTTCACTGTCATCCTGCGAAAGGGCAAATCGGAGCATCCGGCCAACGGAGCGCAAAAGATGTTAGAGGGCAATCGCAAAGAGCCGAGTTGGAAAGGGCGTTTTAACACGATGGACTAGTCCAAGCTGTTTATAAATTTTTTAAAGAAGAATAAATAAAATTAAATTTTCCATAATCTGGAGAGC
Organism: Candidatus Rhabdochlamydia sp.; assembly: GCA_030043495.1. Lineage (GTDB taxonomy): Bacteria > Chlamydiota > Chlamydiia > Chlamydiales > Rhabdochlamydiaceae > CAJCIW01. The sequence goes on along the minus strand of JASHXO010000201.1, from coordinate 857 downwards.
AAAAAAGCCTAACAATGGGCTGAGATCTAACACTCCCCCAATTGGCGGAATGAAGCGACGGAACAAATTCAAATAAGGATCCGTATAGAAGGCAACAAAGCGCATCATCTTATGTTGAGCAAATGCAGGAAACCAAGATCCGATAATGCGGACTAACAAAAAGAGAGTATAGATTAGAAAAATCCAATGAATGACATTTCCTAAAAAAAGCAGCATAAGAGCCTATCCTGAAATTTGAAAAATTTGATTTTTGAAGGATTTTTTCACAGATTTTAATGCCACTTCGCAGGACATACTTAAATAAGTAGAACAAGAAGTGGCACTAAAAGATGTGTAAAAAGACTCAAAAAGCATTTTTTCAAATTTCAGGATTAGGCTCAAGGACCTATCTCGATTGTTTTTAGAGATATTTTACCTTCTTTATAGATGTGGATGCAAACAGAAATTAAAGCAGCAACTTAAAAAAATTTTTAATCCTGGCTGAAGGGCTTTTTTGAAGAAAACCCGTAGAAAACACCCTAAAGACATTTTTTCAAATTTCCAAATGTCGCGAATGTTGATCAAAGCTGTAGCAGCTCAACGAGAGCGGGGACGGAGTCCCGACACACCTCTGGACGGCTATATTCATTAAATTTAAATGCATCGTCTCTGTGGCTCTCGTCAGGGCACATACAATTAGAACAAATATTTGAAACTTGAAGGAAGCTCTCGCCTTCGCTCGCAAGCTCACTCAGTTGAGTTCCGCTGTTTTATAACGGCTCAGTCTTTGCTACTCTCATGTCTATTAAGTAGCCGTTACAAAAGCAGCGTCCTGTATTTTTAATTCCTCATTCACTAAGTATTGAAATTAAGTTTTC
>JASHXO010000200.1 GCA_030043495.1 Candidatus Rhabdochlamydia sp. | reverse complement strand
TTGCGATTATTGGTGGTGTCTTGGCCGGCATGGTGGTGGGTACTCTAGTTTGTCCGGGACTTGGAACGATTATAGGAGGGGTTTCGGGAGGTGCCGCAGCAGCAGCAGCTATTTTTGCAGGTACTTACAAGTTTGGCAAGCAGGAGACCAATGGTTGATAAACTTTAAGCACCCAGGGCCGCGATAAATCGCATCGCAAGATCAGAGGTTGTCATTCTTTTGACTTCATCAACAGATATCGTAGGCGTCCATCCATTTTTAAAGGTAAAGAAATCATTGGTCGAAGCGGCGCTGGCGGCATTGCCGATGGCGCGTTCTTGGCCAGACATTGCAGTAATATTGCCGAGATCTTCCAATGTTCCGACATATGCAGGTCGTCTAATGACTGCGTTAATAAAGGCATTTTTTAGTTTTCCTTCTAAAGCTCTTTTTTCGATTTCAAGAGCTTCACAGCGCAAATCATAAATTTCGTTTTTATTGTCTACGTAGCTTTCAGAAGAAAGTTTTGCTGCTTCTTCGAGTTTTGTTCGTTTTTTCTCTTCGAGTTTTTGTACATAGCCTTCCCAGAAGTTGTGTCGTGCAATTAAAGGTTTCAACTGAATGAGATTATTTGGATTCAACATCATGCCTGGAATCATAAACCACTGGATGCCTTTTTGTTGCAGGGTTTGCTGAAGCTGCTCTGTAGTTGCAGGGGATAATTCCTGGAGATGTCTAGAAATTTCCTTCAATTGTTCTGCGCGTGCATATGCTTGACCTGACCATTGTTCGAACAGATCATGGCCTTTTTGAACAAACTTAAAAAGAAAAACGGAACTGACTGCGATGATTGGAATATAAACCGGGGCAAAGGCTGCTGAGATAGCAAGTCCTCCGATTGCGAGCACAGTATAAGCGACGTACGTGGCGACAGCAGCGACTTCCCATTGTGTTGATTTCCAACTCCAAGAGGAGATATTGCTTGGTTCCAGATCTTCAATGCATTTTTGAAGATAGGTTTGAGTCGATGCAGAGGGAATTGAATGATTGGTTAATGTTGTAGTTGTCATAATAAACCTTAGAAGTTAAAAAATTTAAGCAGCCATTGCTACAAAAAATCTTTGGCCGAGATCCGCGACGTTCATTGTCTTGACATCATTGTAGGTGATGGGAGCGAGATTTCGATTATTGAAAGTTAAGATTTGATTTACTGTTGGATCATTCAAAGCATTACCAAGAGCTCGGTCTCTATAGTGAGTTTTAGAGAGAGTAGCCAAATCTTCTAATGTCCCGTTAAAGTCGGACTTGCGCAAAACGGCATTGATGAAAGCATTTTGAATTTTAAAATTAACCGCTTCATCTTCGCATTCGAGGGCATGATGGCGTAACTTTGTTTGATCATCTTTTATTGAATCCGCCGGAAGCATGCGTGCTTCATTGGCATATTTATCTCTCAAATTCATCCAATATTCTGTCTGTTTTTCTAAATATTTAGCTTGAGCAAGCAAAGGGTTTAAACGAGAGAGATTTTCAGGATGCTGAATTTCCATCCCAGGGATGTGATTCCAGATAATCCCCATTTGCAACAGGATACGCTGCAACTCTTGCGGTGGTTTGCTGGTCAAGTCTGCATAATTGCGCTGAATCGCTTTGCATTTATCTGCTCCATTCTGAGCGATCTGGGACCAGTCTTGAAATTGTTTGATCTGTTGAGCTGCTGGTAAAGCAAGAAGAATGGTAGCAATTCCTGTAACAGGGACATAGACTGGAGCGAGGATACTCGTCGTTATGAATGCGCCAATCGCCAGCGCGAAAAAGGCTACTGTGGACACGATAGTGATGATATCCCATTGGCTAGCTTTTTTTTCAAAACTTGCAACTTTATCGAAAGAAAGGTCTTCGACACAGCGATTTAGGAAAGAAGTTTTTGTTTGGCCTGTTGTGGAAGAATTAGATAGAGTCGTTATTTGTGAAGTAGCAGGTGTGACTGAAGTTGCCATAAATATACCTCCATTTATAAAAATAAGTCCGAACATCATACTCGCAATAGAAATAAATGGCAATTAATCTGATGACGAAAATTTGAATTTAATTTTTAAAAGAAGTGTTGTTAATTAAAAAATCTAATGCTTCTTTTTTCATTCGTTGGAAAAGGCTTGCTAGCCCATTGGCCCGACCAGGCGAGAGACTGTTGTGAATGCCTAACTCTTCGAGAAAACGAGGTGGACAGAAGAGGACAACTTCAGGCGGCTCATCATGATACACAGCGAGCAGTAAGGCGGCCAATCCTGCTGAAATCAACGCTTCTGAAAAAGCACGAAAATGAATTTTTCCATTAACAAGTTGAGCGTGGAGGTACATCGCGCTTTGGCATCCTTTGACAAGGCAATCAGGAGTTTTAAATTCAATAGGATAAGGTGCGAGCTGTCTTCCCAATTCAATAATTTTTTCATACCTCTGCCCAGAAGTAGCGCAACCATGGAAAAATTTGATCGCGTTTAACTGCTTGGCCAAATAGGAGCTGGGAATCTCAACTTCTTGCATGTTAAAATTTCATTTGATTTATTGAACCATACACTTGCTCTTAGAGCATGTTTACAATTACCATAGTTCGCTTTTTGCGCTTTTTTTTGCCGTTTTAAAAATCACCCCTTGGCCTAGTTAATTTAACTATGTCCTGCGGGATGATTTTAAAAGCGGCAAAAAAAGGCATCAAAAATCAAGCTATGGTAAATTTGTAAACATGCTCTTAGTTCATTGCAACATTATAATAAGATTGACAATTTGAGGGAAATTTAGTTTGATAATCGTATTTTTTACACAGATATGAACCTAATCCGAAAAAATTGACGAGATTTTTTGAAACTTGGGATAAGTTTGTCATTGGGCTGGCAATTTTGCATTGATTTTGAGTTTTTTCGTACTTTTTCGCGTCGTTTTTTGAAGCGGCGTCAAAAACTGTGAAAAAAAATAAAATAAATTTTTTGAATTCTGAGTTGGATTCATGCCGAAAGAAGATACAATTAAAATTGATGGGACTGTAGAAGAACTATTGCCAAATATGACTTTTAGAGTTGTTCTGGAAAACGGGATGCGCGTTCTGGCCCATCTTTGCGGAAAAATGCGGATGCGCAATATCCGCGTCCTTGTCGGAGACGTCGTCACCGTCGAGATGTCGCCTTATGATTTGACAAAAGCTCGGATTATTTACCGTCAAAGATAGATCCCGTTATCAAAAAAAATACAATACTCGACAATTGGTGTTGAATTTATTTGCCTTAGAGAATAAACTTTGCTGCTTTCGACCTGAAGTAGAGGTCTGCTCATCAGCAGTTTGCTTAGGATTTGAGAGCGCAGGCGGGTCTGAAGACAGCTGAATATGGCGCAAAACAGATCTGATTTTTGCGCCATATTCAGCGGTCTATCAGAAACCAAATGCCCAGATAGCTCAGTGGTAGAGCATTTGCATGGTAAGCAAAAGGTCGAAGGTTCAATTCCTTTTCTGGGCAAAAGAACGAAAAATTAAACATACAATGGAGCCAAACGGAGGAAGTAATGGCAAAAGAAGCATTTCAAAGGACCAAGCCTCACGTCAACATTGGAACGATTGGACACGTTGACCATGGTAAAACATCCTTAACAGCTGCAATCACAAAAGTTTTAGCGGAAGAAGGAAAAGCGAAATATCGCGATTACGCTTCTATCGACAATACACCAGAAGAAAAAGCGCGCGGTATTACGATCAACTCGACGCACGTTGAATATGAAACTGTTAATCGCCACTATGCGCACGTCGATTGCCCTGGCCACGCAGACTATGTCAAGAACATGATTACAGGTGCTGCGCAAATGGACGGTGCTATCCTCGTTGTTGCTGCAACGGACGGTGCGATGCCGCAAACGAAAGAGCACATCCTCCTCGCACGCCAAGTTGGCGTTCCAGCGATCGTTGTCTTCTTGAACAAGATGGATATGATCGGCAAAGGCGATGAAGAGTTGGTCGACCTCGTCGAGATGGAACTTAATGAACTCCTCGAAGCGAAAGGATACAAAAATGTACCGATCATTCGCGGTTCAGCTCTTAAAGCCCTCGAAGGCGATCCTGAGTATGTCAAGAGCATCAAAGAGTTGATGAAGACAGTCGATGAGAAGATTCCAACACCCGTACGCGAAACAGACAAGCCGTTCCTCATGCCGGTGGAAGACGTATTTTCCATTTCCGGTCGTGGAACTGTAGCGACCGGCCGTATCGAAAGAGGCAAAATCAAAGTCAACGATAAGCTTCAAATCGTCGGGATTCGCGAGACACGTGATACAGTTGTCACAGGCCTTGAGATGTTCAACAAACTTCTCGATGAAGCTCAAGCAGGGGAAAACGTCGGTATCCTCCTCCGCGGATTGGAAAAGAAAGATATCGAGCGCGGAATGGTCCTCGCTGCTCCAGGAACCTGCACTCCACATACAAAGTTCAAAGGCACGATCTACGTCCTCACGAAAGAAGAAGGCGGACGCCATAAGCCGTTCTTTACTGGCTACCGTCCACAATTCTATTTCCGCACGACAGACGTAACCGGTACCGTCACTCTGCCATCTGGAACTGAGATGGTGATGCCTGGCGACAATGTCGAACTCGAAGCGGAACTCATCCATCCGATTGCGATGGAAGAAGGGATGAGATTTGCGATCCGCGAAGGCGGCAGAACGATCGGCGCAGGAACTGTGACGAAAATCCTCAAATAAACCTGCTAAAGGTTTGAGTGTGCCAAGGCTCTCTATCAAGAGAGCTTTGGTGTATTTGTGGTGGGTGTGTAGCTCAGCTGGTAGAGCAGCGATCTCCAAAGTCGCCGGTCGGGGGTTCGAATCCCTCCGCACTCGATAGAGGTAATTGTCTCGATAGACAGAATATAACAAAAGAACGCTGCTATGGCTATGGATGCAAAGTTAAATCAGACGCGACTTTCTACTGATGCTCCTGCCCAACAAGCATCCAAGAAGAAGCGTCTATTTAACTATATTCAGGAATTAAAAGAAGAGCTCAAAAAGGTTAGCTGGACGACCAAAGACGAATTAAACTTATCGACTAAGCTTGTCATTGGCGCGACCTTCTTTTTTGGGATTGGGATCTATCTCTTTGATCTGGTGATCAAAGGATGTTTGGATTTTGTCGCACTTGTCGTGCATTTTATTTTTGGCTAACGCGAGTATTGTTTCGCGTGAAATAACGAGTTGAGGCGTCATGCATAAATGGTACGTCGTCCAGGTAGTCTCCGGACAGGAAAAAAGAGTGAAGAAGGCCATCGAAGAGAATCGTGAATCCAAAGGGATGGGTGATCTGATCGACTCAGTTTTA
>JASHXO010000199.1 GCA_030043495.1 Candidatus Rhabdochlamydia sp. | reverse complement strand
GAGGAAGACACCCGTCATCATCATCAGCAAAGGCAAAGGAGATGTAACCTGAGCAAAGAACAAATGGGAGGAAATATTTAAAAAACTTATTTAAGAGTCGTCGGGAAAATGCGGTCAAGTGCAGGTCCGAATTCATCATGGATAGCATTGAGTTCTTTTACGATCGTTTCATCCTGGCAATTTTTCGTCGAGATAATCTTTAATCCTTTCGAATTAAAAATATTATCTTCATCGCTAAAAGTTGCCAACAGCTTGCTCTTTCCAGTGTGAATACAAAATTCATGAGGGCTGCTAATTGCATTGAAACGTGCGACAATCGTATAAGGCCAACGATTTGTTTTAAAAATTGATTCTCCTTGAAGCACATCGCCCATAAGATCTTCTCCGATCAAATAATGAAAAAGTGTGGGAAAAATGTCCATATGACAAGTCATCTTGCAGTCTGAATGCAATGCCCCATTCTGTCCAAAACGATAATAGAGAGGAACGTGCATCTGGGGTTCGCTCAGGCCAGATGCATGAAATAAATTTCCATGTTCATAAAATTCTTCTCCGTGATCACCTGTGATGACGACAACTGCATCTTTGCCCCCTGGCGCATCCCCTAGCGCCGTGAGAAATTTCCCAAATTGATCATCAATAAAATACAGGGCATTCCGATAACGATTTTTGATTTTTTCCAATCCTTTCTTACTAATCGCCGCGCTAATGTAGTTGATCTTTTCCTCAAAAGGAAAAAAACGGGACATTTCACTCGGCCAGCTGTAGTCATGATGCGTCGCATCTAAAAAGACAATAAAAAGGCGACCCGGCCCGCCTTTTTGCATTTCGACAAGGAGATTATCAATGGCCTTCTGATCCCGTTCATAAGGTTCATCGCAATCTTCATCATCGGACAAGAACAGGGCGTCTGCTAAACGTTCTCCTTCGCCGAAAATGACGCGATTCATATGAAAGTAGGCTAAGCGAGCAGAAGAAGAAACGTAAACTTTATATCCCATTTTCTTGAGCAACTGCAGAGGGATGCTCCCGCCTTTTACCTCTTCAGGATCTACTCTCCCCCAAAAGAAAGGAAACTGCGAATTGAATAGGGAAAACCAAGAAATATGCGTTGCATTGGCATTGGAAAGCGCAAGGTCAAATGAGGTGTAATCTTTTTTAAAACGAGTCAAATTCGGGGCAATTTCTGATGTGATATAATCTTCTCTCAGCGACTCAACGATAAACAAATAAATATCGGGCTTACGCGCGAGTGAAAACACCCTTGAGTCCAGACTTCGCATCAATTCCTCTTCCCCTTGGGGCTCTTGCAAAGTCGTCTTTAAAGACAAATAATCGACCCTGTGAGGAAAAAAAGTGTATTTCCAAGGAAGAGTTTTTTGAAAGCGATCGAAATTCGTTCTAGAAATATGTCCTCTAACACTGTAGTCCCAGCTCAGTAAAAACAAACAAATGGTGCAAAGAGAACCGCCTAGCATGGGAAAGGAGACGAAAAGTTTGCGCCGCATTGCCCATCTCTCGGTAATGCGGTACAAAAAGAGTCCTGATAAAAGCAAAGAGACGCCGATTAGTCCAGCAATCACCCAGACCAAAATTGAAACATTGCTCGCCACTAAAAGCTCAAAGAAATTGGAATAGCTCATCTTGGTGACGAAATTTAGAGCATACCAAAAAGTCATGTCCATCAAGCGAACAAGAGGAAAGTCGATGAGATGACTGATAAATAGAAAAAAGACAACAAGCACAAATAAATTCTTAGCTTTTCGAAAATGATTAACGACGATCTCAGCGATAAGGATCAATCCCAATGTTTCCATTGCACACTGGGCAAGGGCATATGCGACAAAAAAATATGTAGACAACGAAGTGACGGGTTCAATTAAAAAGACATGAAAAACATGAATAATGGCAATGATAGTGAAATAAAAGCCGAAAAAAAGATAATTTATCGGCGCACGTGGAATTTCAGGAATTTCCCTCTCGCTACTCATCTAGCTAAAACCACCATTTTTTTAGAGGCGCGGTCAGAGTATGTTTACAAGTTACTATAATTCGCTTTTTGCGATTTTTTTCACATCTTCTAACGCCGCTTCTTGCCTTACTTTATTTAAGTATGTGCTTCAAAGCGGCATTAAAACCTGCAAAAAAATTCATCAAAAATCAAGCTATGGTAATTTGTAAACATGCTCTAAGAGATGTGTTACTTAATCCAATTGAGCAGTTATAATGCAGTTGCAAAGTTTTTCCTAAACTACATTTTTACCAAAACGAACTTACAACCCCTTATAGAATGTCTTATGAGGGAAGAGAGGAATCTTTTCAATAGTAAAAAACCAAATGAAAAGATCCATTAAATATTCGAAATGAGGTTTTAGTACAGCTTCTTAAAGATTACAGGTGTTCCCTGACAAGACCTTCCCAATCTTTCTTTTGAATATAACGAGTCACGATTTCCGGAGTCCCTCCGATTTGATGACAAAATCCCGGGACATGGACGTAAATATTATTGTTGGCGTATTCTTCTTTCATCCTCCTCGAAAAACCATCGATAAAAGCATCCCACTTGAACGTGCTCTTTTTTATGGAACGAAGGCAGCTTCTTAACTCGGAGCGGGAAAGAATATATCCCATAAATCGCATCGGATGGATATGTTCAATCTTTTTTCCCTTTTTTTCCATAGAGCGTTTGACAAAAGCAAGCTGTAGAATGTTCTTCTCAGCTATTGTCGTAATAATGACATGGATAATCCGTTTTTCTTTTTCTGTGATTGGCAATTGATAAAAAGGAGCCGTTGCATCCGTTCCATCCACTGGAAGGGCATAGCTTTCGGCCAATTGAAACTCCTCAGATTCATCATCATTTGCAAATCTGATCAAAAAAGGAACATCTTCTTGAGTGTCAGCCAAACGGACTGGCAAAGATGAGGGAGTTTTAGTTTCGAATGTCCAAATTTCATCTTCTGGAATTTCGCTGTCGCGATAAAATGACGCCAAAGTGGCAACGCATTCGATCATCTTTTCGATGCGGTCTTTTGTCAACAGCTCTACATGGACAGGCTCTGGATAGGCGACCTGAATAGAACGATTTTTTTCGAAGAAGAAAGAGTCGATGTGTGGAAAAAGATCCTGAATTTTAATCTCTTCGACAAGCTGTACCGAAGCATCCATAAAGGATTGGAGGGAAAAGCAACGATCGCTCAATAAAAATTGATCAGCGAAATAAGAAGCTAAAAGAGCATCATCAGGCAAGGCTGATCTAGAGGCGAGAAACTGCAATTGATCGAGCAACTTGCGCTTGGCGATATAAAACTCATCTTCGTAAAAGCCGTCCGTGCGAATCGCCTCGACCTGCCAAAGAAAAAAGGTGAGCAGATTTTCACAATCTTCATGGGAGACAAGGGAATATCCATTTACAGGATAAAAGAAACGGGGATGAGGATGCACCCAAACTGCTGCGAGTCCTCTTGAACAGTGTTCAAGACGTTGTTGGAAAAGATCCTGCAGCATCAAAGCTTTCCAGGCTTCTTTCAAATCGGAATAGGTTCGGATAGATGAGCTAGCGATAGGATAAGATAGGCTTAACGCCACCTTGGACATGTTAGAATCGATCCCGACCCGAATGGGATTTTCGGCAACAAAGGTTTGATGGGTAAGCTGCAAGCCGCCAAAATGCTTTTCGATCAAACTTTGCATTTCCTTTGTCGGAAAGTCTCCCACAGCGACAACAGCAATCTCTTGAGGAAAAACTGGTCCCAGTTCAGGTAGATCCGAACTCGAAAAATGCAAATCATCTAAAGAGAGTAGGTCCGTGGAATCTACTGAGACCTTTTCTTTGCAATAATTGAAAAACTGTTCGATC
>JASHXO010000198.1 GCA_030043495.1 Candidatus Rhabdochlamydia sp. | reverse complement strand
AATTGAGTTTAGTGCACTCAGTCGCCAATGCTTAAAAGAAAGAATACCAGATCAAGAAACTCTCATCGAAAAAGTCAAGGCGTGGGAAATGAAAAGAAATGAAGACCGCATTGGATGCAATTGGCGATTTACTACTGAAGATGCAAGGATCAAGTTAAAATCACTTTATCCAAAAAATAAATGCAAAAATTAAGTTTGCAGAGCACGTAGGCTCATCGTGGGTTTTATGATAAAAGCAACTAGAATGATTTTATTTTTATTGTGTTCTGCGATACTTCCGAAAACTGAAATTTTTGCTGCGCATGCCGAACACGTTTCTCTTGCGCTAGAACAAGAAAGTACTGACGTTTCCGTCTCCTCAGAAGGCGAAATTCCCTCCTGGCTTTCTGGAACACTTGTTAGAAATGGTCCTGTTCGTGTCACGATCGGCGATAAGACAAATGAGCACTTGTTCGATGGTCTAGCCATGTTGCATGCTTTTTCATTTAACGATGGAAATGTTGTCTATTCGAATCGCTTTTTGCGCACCGACGCATATCACACAGTCTTCGAGGAAGGATCTCTTGATTACGTCGGTTTTGCCTCTAAACCCTCCAGCTCAATTTTCAAACGTTTTTTTAATTGGTTATTCCCGTCTTCGACATTGCCTCTCAATAATGCCAATGTCAATGTCGCAAAAATTGCTGAGCAATACGTCGCTTTAACTGAAATGCCTCTCCCAGTTAAGTTTGATCTCAAAACTCTTGAGACATTGGGTAGTTTACAATATTCAGATTCACTTCCACAACAGAACTGTTGGGAATCTGCCCATCCTCACTACGACTCTAATCGGAAAGAAATGATTAACTATTTAATCCAATTTGGACCAACCAGCTACTATGTCTTATATCGCATTGAAGACGGGTCTTCTGAAAGAAAAATCATCGCCGAAATTCCTATAAAAAAACCTTCTTATATGCACAGCTTTGCTCTGACAGAAAATTTTATTGTTCTTACAGAGTTTCCTTTTCGTGCAAACCCTCTTGACTTCATTCTTTACAATCAGCCATTTATTAAAAATTACTATTGGGAACCTACAGAAGGAACCCGATTTATTGTCATTGATCGGTCTAAAGGAGAAATTGTAAAAGAATACATCACTCACTCTTTTTTCTCTTTTCATCATGTTGCTGCATTTGAAGAAAACGATCAACTCATTATCGACATTGTTTGTTATGATGACACCGAAATCATCCATGAAACAGCTAGACAATTCAAAAATCAGACTGAAACTGACCTAAATAAGGATAAATTAGAACCTCAACGCTATATGAGATTTTATCTTTCTGACAGTGGAGAACTCCAGTCGGAACTTATTTTTCAAAATTACATCGAGTTCCCTAAGATCAACGATAGTATTGATGGCGAGCCTTTTCGTTACGCATATCTCACCGATCCCCGGTCTCTGGAATCCAAAGATGATCTTCGATTTTTGTACAAGTTGGACACAAAGACAAAAGAAATCATCTCTTGGAGTCAGCCAGGATGCTGCCCAGGAGAACTTGTCTTCGTGCCCCACCCAGGCGGCAAAGAAGAGGATGAAGGGATTGTCATGACTATTGTCTTAGATCTTATGAACCACAGTTCTTTTCTCCTTCTCCTAGATGCGAAAACATTTAAAGAAGTCGGGAGAGTAGTTGCTCCCTATCAAATTCCGACAGGCTTTCATGCGAAATTTTTTGATGCATAGTAGTTTATCAAAAAAATATCAAATGGCTTAAAATCATTTTCTCTTTTAAGATTCTAATTAGGTTATCACCCAACTTGTCCCCTAACCCCCTTAGAGCATGTTTACAAATTACATAGCTTGATTTTTGCGACTTTTTTCGCATCTGCTATCGCAGATTAAGAGAGGTTAGGGGGCAAGTTACTTTAATAGGTATTTTTAATTTTTGATGTCGTTTGGAGCAAGTCATGGAATATGCCAAAGAATCGATTCTCGTCTCAGCAGTACGCACCTTTTGCAAAGCATTCGCCGGAATCATCGGTGTTTTAATTGGTATCATTTTGATTTTCTTTGCACTGATGATGTTTTCCTCTCCAGATATTTACCCTCCACAAAGCTCTCTTATGATTTCTCCAGATGCAAATGGCGACCGCGAACTTCTTCCCCATACTTCTCCTGTGCTCTTGAAAATTGACATTACCGGTGTAATTGGTCAAGGCGATTTAACGGCTCAGAAATTTCAAAATTCTTTATTTGACTCTCGTGAAGGTATGCTCGCAACTGATCGTGTCAAAGGCATTCTTCTACATATCAATACGCCAGGAGGAACTGTTGATGATGCGGATGCAATTTATCGCGCGCTCTTGAATTACAAGAAAAAATATCAAGTACCGATTCACGCTTATGTTGACGGAATGTGCGCATCAGGAGGCATGTATATAGCTTCCTCTTGCGATAAAATTTTTGCTTCTCCCTCGAGCGTCGTGGGCTCTATCGGTGTGATTTTGGGCCCGACTTTCAATTTCTCGGGACTGATGGATAAATATGGGGTCCAAGCTTTGACAATTACTCAGGGTAAAGACAAAGACATGCTCAACCCATTTAGGGCATGGCAGCCGGGAGAAGATACTTCTTTGCGCAATATCACTGCGGACCTCTATCAACGCTTTCTTTCGATTGTTACGATGGCAAGGCCTAATTTAGATCGAGATAAACTAGTCAATGAATATGGCGCACAAGTTTTTGTCGC
>JASHXO010000197.1 GCA_030043495.1 Candidatus Rhabdochlamydia sp. | reverse complement strand
TAAACAGCACCCATTGCGCATTGGATTATCGATGGAAGCAACAACAGATCTGCGCGATCAACAGGGAGAGCTGGTCCCTTCCACAACAACAGGATCTCCAATCTATGAAACACAGATTTACGTAACAGAAGAAAAAGGCGATGAGAAACTGATAGAAGCAATCATCGATCAAAACCTGGATCCATTATTGGCAGCTTACGCAGATTCTCCTTTGATTATTGAAATAGAAGATGAACAACTCGATAACTTTACTCCTTAGAGCATGTTTACAAATGATTATAGCTTGATTTTTGATAAATTTTTTTGCAGGTTTTAATGCCGCTTCGAAGCACATACTTATAAAGTAGGGCAAGAAGCGGCATTAGAAGATGCGAAAAAAGTCACAAAAAGCGAACTATGGTAATTTGTAAACATGCTCTTAAACGCCTGCCGGATAATTTTTTGTACACAGCTCTTTTTTGTGTATTATTTACGGCCGTTTTCAATTTCACACTCACGATCATGGCCTCTCCTTATATCGTCGGAGACTTGGGAGGAAGCAATGACATTACCTGTTATACAGCTACTTTTTACGCTTTGGGAAATACTCTGAGCATTCCTTTGGGTAGAATATTACTCGGTAAAGTTGGTGCAGCGAGAATTTTAGTCTTTACCATGGTTCTCTTTGCTCTTTTTTCTTTCGTTTGCGCGATTGCGCCCAACTATCCATTTTTTATTGCTGCGCGATTTTTACAAGGTTTTTCCTGCGGCCCCTTTTATGCCTTGATCTTTCATTTGACTTCAAAACTTGCACCTGTTGAAAAACGCAACCTTTTTACTTCGATCACAATATCGATTCTTACGATTAGTCCAGTGATTGGAGCCTGCTGGGGCGGCTGGATGGCTTATGATTGGAACTGGCGCTGGGTTTTTTATTTCAATCTTCCATTAATACTATTTTTAGCCTTTTATCTTTGGCATAGACTTAAAAGCTTTGATTCTCAAGATCAAATAAATCAAAACTCTTCTTTTGATCCCATCGGCTATTTTTCTTTCTTTATTGCGGTATTCTGTCTAGGCTTTGTTATCAACACTGGCCAACAACTGGATTGGTTTCGCTCTCAGCTGATTATCTCACTCACCGTTATTGGAGTCCTATTCCTTATTTATTTTATCATCTGGGAGTTCAATCATCCTTACCCGATTCTTAATCTCCGTATGCTTACAAATCCTTATTTTTCTTTTGCTCTTTTAAATTTAAGCATCTTGTTTTCTGCTTATTTTGGAATGGTCATCCTCTTGTCCTTATGGCTGAACCTTTGGGTAAAATATACACCTGATTGGATAGCCATTCTTATCGGCACCATGGCTATCTCGGGATTATTTCCCATGTTTATCATCGATGAAAAAGTTCGTAAAATTGACAACCGCTTTTTTTTGGCCCTTTCGATCATTTTTCTGGCGATATCCTGTTTTCATACAATGCTTTTCAACATCGAGATCAATTTCGGAAGGATTGCTTTCTCAAGGATCCTCGCAGGAATTGGACTGGCCTTTTTCCTAGCACCGATTTTAAGGATCTCTTTTCATAGCTTCCCCAAAGAAGACCACCTTCACGTCCTCGGTTTATTTCAAGTTTTCCGCGCCTTGGCCAGTGGCTTTGGCGCCTCGATTTATTCGACGATATGGTTGCGCAGACAAGTATTTTATCATGATCGACTGGGTAGCAAACTCACTGTCCTATCTCCAGAAACGCAAGAATTTTTTTCCAAAGCTGGACAGATTAATTTGCACGGTGAAATCGCCAATGCTGAACTCGAATACTATTTGCAACGCGAATCCACTTCTTTGGCACTAGACGATTGTTTTTATCTGATGGGGATGATCTTGATCATATTGCTTTTGATCTTCACCTTGACATTTTTCTTACGCCGCAGCGGGTTTGTCAGCGACAAAGTCACATAGAAAGTCGACTTGCAAATGGAAATCTGCCTCTGTTTTTCTAGAAATCAAAACGCATGTTGAACTCGACTCCTGAAACGACAAGATCCTCTTGATTTGCAAAAAAAACCCCGGGAGCTTCTGCACTTGTAAAATGCAAAAACTGATTTTGAGAGAAAAACAGCAGCTCGTCCCAGGCAAGTTCTAATTTCAGCCGCTTTAGGGCTCCGCGAAAACAATGTTGCCAGCAAATGCCAGCGCCAAGGTCTATAATTGCCGCAGAGGCCGGAAAAATGTCATGGACTCCCAGAAGTTTTTCTTTGCCTGAATACTCGTCTTGATGCAGATAAAATTCGCCAAAAAGCAAGCTGAACAAGCTTTGAGCAAATAAACTAAAATCCTCGCCTAAGGACCACTGACCTAAAAGACCGATATTGGGTCCAGTTCCGAAATATTTATTCTTCATGTGAATGATCTCATCCCTACCATCCGGAAAATTCCCGCCGCTATAATCAAGATAGTACTTCTGTCGCACAG
This sequence comes from Candidatus Rhabdochlamydia sp., assembly GCA_030043495.1. GTDB lineage: Bacteria > Chlamydiota > Chlamydiia > Chlamydiales > Rhabdochlamydiaceae > CAJCIW01. Next base: position 3,968 of record JASHXO010000197.1, on the reverse strand, counting down.
ATCCCGCCCGTATCCCGACTTCAGGGGTTAAGAAAAGACTCTTTGACACTTCATAAAATTTGCTGAGCATTAAATCGACAAGTCCTAAATGGAGACGCCAATGCATTTTGGCCTCTTCGGCAAAAAAAGGACCGCCAGAGGTTGATTTTTGCCAAAGGAGAAAGAGAAGATCGCCATCTCGTGTTTTTTTTTCATCATCTGTATGAGTCTGAAAAAAAGTGAACTGAAGTTGGAGGTTCCATCGATCGTGAGGGAAACGATATCCTAAGCCTACCTTAAAACCAAAATCCCATTCGAACTCAGGATTGTCAACTTTGGAGTGGGGAGCAAGCTTAGCAACTGAAGTGCTGTCCACTGCAAAGCTTAAGCCCGCTTCATGAGCTTTCCAATACAAAAGCGCGACATCGGTAAAAAATCCCCTTTTGCTCGGCTCCTCAGAATAGCAATGGCAAAAGAACAATCCTGTGCTAAGATAAAGAATAAAAAATCTGAACATGCGAAACAGTCTAATGAATTTCAGCTTTTTTCACCGTGGCTTTCTGATTTTTAGCTTGTTGTTGTCTTTTTCCCTTCTCTCGTGGGAAATCACCAATGAAGAAGGAGAACAGATCGGTCGTCGAATCTTTTTAAATGAATGCAGTGGCAAAACAGAAAAACTCGTGTGGTGGAACGAAAGAGAAAATTTTGCTTCTTTGGGAATCGGTCATTTCATTTGGTATCCCAAAGGAGTCAAAGGACCATTTGAAGAAACATTTCCTTCCCTTCTTATTTTCTTTAATGCTCGGGGAATCAAGTATCCCCATTGGCTAAAAGAGAGTCAAGGCTGTCCGTGGAATTCTCATCAGGAATTTTTGGCAAACGCTTCTGAAACAAAGAAAAAAGAACTGCAAACTCTTTTGTCCGGAACAATTTCCTTACAGGCTGCTTTCATCGTCGCACGATTCGAACAAACGCTTCAGAAAGTATTCTCCGATTTGCCCGAGCCGGAAAAAACAGATCTCTTATGCAAAATCGAATCAATCGGTCAAACATCACAGGGGAAATATGCCCTGATTGATTATCTCAATTTCAAAGGAGCAGGCACTTTGCAAACCGAACGCTACTCTGGACAGGGCTGGGGATTGAAACAAGTCCTCCAAGAAATGCCAGGCAATATAAAAGATCCTCTTTTGGCCTTTGCCGAAACGGCCAAAATGATCATCAGACGCAGGGTTCAAAATGCTCCCCGCGAACGCCAGGAAGAACATTGGCTTCCAGGCTGGCTCAAGCGGATTGATTCGTACACATCAAATAAAAACTCTTGATTTATCTTCACAGTCATTTTATTTTTCTCCAAAAACATCTTAAGAGTGTTTTAATAACTCGAGGCGAAAATGTATCGATTCATATGTCTTATCGTTAGCATCTTGTCCATGCATTTAAATTTTATCAATGGAACCGAGCAAAGCATTAAAGAGGGTGCATTTTCTATCTACAACCAAGGCTTTTGTCTATTTCAATATGCCTTAGGCGAATGGAAAATTTCACATCATTTTGCTGAAGATATCAGTTACATTGATCACTTCCCTTTCGATGCCTATCAAGTTTACCGTACTGATCGAAATGATCAATTTTTTATCGACCAAAATGACTATATAAAGGACTCCATTCGATTTAATAAAGGCTGGGAAAAAGGGCATGGCCAACTGATGCAGCTTTTAATCAAACCCGGCAGTACTGTAATTGATATGGGTGCACATATCGGTACTCATGCGGTAACAATGTCAAATTGCGTTGGTCCTAATGGATATGTCGTAGCTTTTGAACCCCACAAAAAAATTTATCGGGAACTCTGCATGAATTTGTCTCTCAATGAATGCTTCAATGTCTATCCTGTGCGCTGTGCGATCGGAAAAGAACGTGGATTTGCAAATTTAATTCATGCAGATCTCTACAATGAAGGGGCCGCCTTTATTGTTCCTGATGAGCAAGGAGATACAGCCGTATTGAAGCTCGATGATTTCGATTTGATCAATGTTTCTTTTATCAAAATTGACGTCGAAAACATGGAGCTAGATGTTCTCGAAGGTGCAATAGAGACGATCAAAAACAATCGGCCATTGATTTTAATCGAAATTCAAAGGAATTCCATCCGTGCAAATTGGCTCAACGAAGACACAGAGAAACAAAAGCAAGCAGTCCTCGATAAAATTGCAGAATTGGGCTACGAACTCCGCTATTTGAATGATCCTGAAGCGCCAGCTGATTACTTAGCAATCCCTAAATCATAAAAGAAAATCTTCTGATACGAGGGTCTACAAATGCTAAAAAAAATTTTCTTTTTTTTTGTTTATTTCCTCAGCTTATTTTCTTTTTCTAATGGAGAAGAAACAGGATCGTCCTCAGATTCATTTTCCTCAGCATCAAAAAAGAAGCTTAGGTTCTTTAATCTCGATTTACATATCTCTGTCATCGCAGACATCAAAACCATCTTCGAATCTTTGGGTCATGAAGTCGTTAATTGGAGCATTTCAGGCCACACATGGGTATTTGGAAAAGAAAGAGACTATGTTGAAGTCGTCAACGAAAATACTTGGTGGAACTTAAACCAAGAAATGTGCGATCAATTTTATGAAAAATATAAAGGCTATCTAAGCCAATTTGATGCCTTTATAGTCACGCATACTCCCTCCTTCTCTCTTTTATATGAAAAGTTAAACAAGCCGATTATTGTCGTCAATACCACAAGATATGAACAGCCTTTTACTCTTTATCCTGATAAATGGAAATGGCTCAATGACTATCTTAACAAAGGAGTCGAGGACGGCAAGATCATTATCGTGTCGAATAACAAAGGCGATCAACAATATATAAAACATTACACTGGAATAGAGAACGAGCATATTCCCAGTTTATGCCTGTACACGAATGCTCATTACACGGGGAAAAAGGAAAGCTTCATCTTCAAGTGCCCGTTTTTGAACGTGATCAAAAGATTCATAAGTCCGGAGAGTTTGATTGGAAATTCAGAGTTACCCGGTCCATATGCTTGGCAAGATCTCTATGATTTCAAAGGATTTGTTCATATTCCCTATCAGATCAGTACAATGACTTTGTTCGAGCTTTATTCTGCCAATGTCCCTTTATTTTTTCCCAGCAAGCAATTTCTGCGAGATCTTCTTTTTCAAGCTCCTCAATGGGTCCTATCGCAATTATCTTTTTTTAAGATCTATGAATCTTTTTTCCCAACGACCAAAGGAGACCCGAACAACCTAAATGATCCCGACATTGTGAACTTTTGGATTGATTCTTGTGATTTTTACGATGAAGAAAATATGCCCTATGTACAGTATTTCGATTCTTTTCTGCATTTAGAACACCTTCTAAAAACAACTGACTGTGCCGCAATCAGTCAAAAAATGCGGGAGTACAATGAGAAGAGAAAGCAACGCGTACTAGAGAAATGGAAAGCCATTTTGCAAAAGCTTACCGCGAGTGAACCCAGGCCTTAAGGGCCTGGGTTTTCTGCCGGAGGACGGACGAACATCACCATCACTTAAAATCTAGAGAGGAGAACTTTTCTTTATTTTGAGTTCTCTCTAAATTCTTTTTAAGATCGGCAATTTCTTTGATGCCGCTGTTTTTACGGATCACATTTCCTTTTTCATCAAAAACAACCAATGTCGGGACGATCTGAATGTGATATTTATTGAAAATCTCACGGCCAACTTCCGAATTAACTTTCAGGAATTTTATTTTATTGCCGTATTCTTTTGCCCAAGTATCATATTGCGGGCTAAACATTCGGCACGGCCCGCAGTATGTCGCATAAAAATCGACAAATACAACGCTGTTTGTTTCGCGCAATTCTTTTTCAAAATGCTCTTTCGAAGTAATCTCAATGACCTTTTTCACTTCCGGTTTTTTTTCTACGACGTTCACCATCTTGCCTTTAGCCGAAGATGAAAAGTTAGAAGCGACATACTTTT
>JASHXO010000196.1 GCA_030043495.1 Candidatus Rhabdochlamydia sp. | reverse complement strand
TGATATTGTTCAACACTTATTTGGGCTTGGCCGGAAAAGCCCATGACGAGGAAAAAGCGGAACTGATCGACAAAGCCGCTGATCACCTATTTTTAGCTTTAGACAAACCGGCAAGCGAGCAAAACCAACGCTGGCTTGCAGGCTATTACTTTCAACAATACAAAATTGGCAAAGAAGCAGCAATTGAACGCGCTGTTATTGTTCTGGAAAAATTACTCGGTGTTAAAAAGAATGCTTATGCTCTGTCGATCGCTCAGCAAATCCTGGAAAAGGAAGCAGAAGCTTTAAAGCTTGGAGAACTCTATAGGAAAACAGGCCGTTTTAAAGAACATGTGCAGCTGCTCGAAGCCCTGGCCAAAGAGTATAAAATGCATCCAGACTTTCAATGGAAATACCAGCGAATGGCTCAATTTGAGCTAGGGAAAGCTTATCTGGCAGCAGGAGAAAAAGAAAAAGCCCGAAACAGTTTTGAAGATTTGATCGTGTCATCCTCTCATGTCTCTTCTTATTTTTCCCTCGCTGCTACTGTCGAGAAAGTCAAACTGGATTTTTTCGCTTTGAAGGGCGTTGATAAATATGAAGATTCACCTGCATCGCAAGCGATCTTCGATGCTTTGAAAGATGTCCAAGCAAGACGCAAACTTCATTCCGAGCCGCTTCACTTAGAAGCCGGCCTTTGTTATGTCGAATGTAAATCGGAATTAGCTGCCACAGCACAGCGGAATAAACGGATGATTTTTCTACTCGGACAATTAAAAGAGAATTTCTCAGCTCAAGATGACCCGCTTGTTCAGCAATACTTTTCCGCCTCGCTTCAGTTCCCTGATAAAGAGAAACTTTGCCGTCAATATTTGGCCTTTATCGACATCGAAATCGAACGCTTAAAAGCTGAAGAAACGCATCACGTTCCTCTTCTTCGCGAATCGAAAGAAAAATTAGACCAACTTTTAGCTCAAACGACCGAAGAAGCACTGATCCAACGCATCCTTAAAAGCAGGGAGGCTTTGACAAAAAGCTTATGAATACAATGACCATATCCCATCGATCGCAACGTTTGGCTGTGAAATGCATTGCTTTCTCCCTTGTAGCCCATGTTGCTACGGTCACTTTTTTCTATTTCAATCCCTTAATTTTGCAAGGCTCCTTTAAATCTTTATTCGGCATGACAGCAGCGACTCCCACATTACTCGATGTCGATGAAGAGAATTCCGAGTTGCTAAAGAAGAAAAACCAGATGCTCGAAGAGGTTTTTGAGCAAATCATTGTCCTTTCTCCGCATTTTCAACAACCTTATGATCTTATCGAACTTCCAAAAGGCATCGCACTCGCCCCTAATCAAGAAGAAACAATGCCTATTCTTCCTCAAGACACTACTTTGCCCGACCTGACATCTCCAAGAAGAGATTTTGCGCTTGTTGCTGCCAATGAATTCCAAGATCAAGCGGAAAACAATATTCCCGCACTCTTTTCATCCGATGAAATGGGAATGCCCGTCGCCTCACAGCTGCAGATCGATCCTAAACCGGCGGTTTCTGAAATTCCTGCTGTTGCCATTCCCTTGGGACAAGGGAAATATGAAGATCTGATCGCTATCAGCGACTATTCACTTCACGCCACCTTTGAAACCGACTATTCGCTAAATCTATCTCCCCAGCTCGTCTCGCCTAGCAGTTTGAAGATCGGAGAGGACCTTGAACTTAAAGCGGATATGGCTCCACAGGCGGCACAGATTACCACTAAGGACTTAAAGCTTGAGAATGAAAAGATGCGATCGACTCTTTTTATTCCCAAAGCAGCTCAAGCTTCTCCAGAGGCAAAAGAAGTCAAGGTTGCGAGTTCGCTGTCCGATCTGGAACAGTACGATTTTCCAGAGATGGCAATGGCCGCTGAATGGAACAATGATTTTGACGTCGACGTTATCTTTCTCCCCAATCCAGAGGGAGAAGGGTATATCTTTTCGCTTTCTGTCCAACCGAGTTATGATTTTAGCAGCCATAGTCTGAGGCAAAATCTTTACTTTATCATCGACCGATCTCACTCAGTGCAAAAGCATCGATTTGCTGTTTTCAAACGCGCCGTTCTCAAAGCGCTTGCCAGCATGCAGCAGGGCGATACTTTTAATATCATTATCATGGACAAAAAGCTCGTGACATTCAGTCCAAAAAGCCACCCTGTGACGATGAAAAATATCCAAGCCGCAGAAGAATTCCTCGACAAAGAAGAAGCAGGTGGCCTATTTGCCACTGGAGAAATCTACACTTCCTTAGAAAAAGTCCTTTCCATTGTTCCAGAAAACGAAGAAATCCACACTGCAATTTTACTGACAGATGGCAAGTCGAGTTTAAATTCTGAGCGCAAACAGAAAGCTTTGAAAAAATGGGTCGAGAAAAACAACGGAAAATTGGCGCTTTATACGGCTGCTGTCGGCCGCGATAACGATCTTGTCGGTCTCGACATGCTCAGTTCCATCAGCGGCGGCAAACTGCTCTATTCTGATACACACGCTTCCTTTCCTAGAAAGCTGGCCAAACTCATACTCGATTTAAAAGATCCCATCGCCAAAGATTTGATGATCACAGCGATTCCGCATAATCCCCATTCCCATATCGAATTTTACGCAGCAGGGTCTCATTTACCCGCACTCTATTCCCATCATCCTTATCTTCTCATCGGCCAGATCGACGACCCTTGCGTTTTTGACCTGGTCATCCAAGGACGCCATCGTGATCAATGGGTCGCCATCAAAAAAAATGTTTCCTTCATCGAAGGACAAAAAGGCAGCCAAGCTCTCGAATCAGACTGGTCGGCACAACACGCCAACCGCTATTATGCAAAATTTCTCCAGGAAGGGAAAGCTGCGCATTTGAAAGAAGCTAAAGAAATTCTCAAAAAATCACGCCGCGAGATCGCATTTGAATAGAACCTCTTTCGAAATTCGCTTTGTCCAGAAAAATCAAAGATTTTCTAGGCAAATTTTTAGAATCTACAAAGTAGAT
>JASHXO010000195.1 GCA_030043495.1 Candidatus Rhabdochlamydia sp. | reverse complement strand
GAAAAGACGATGTCATCGATAAAATCCGAAAGAGCTTGGAAGGATTGATCCAGTCTAATGGCATCATTATTTTTCGAGGTCAAGCTGAGTTCCTTTCTCCCCGTGAAATCAAGATCAAAGGGCAAAACAATCTCATCGTTCACGCAGAAAAAACGATCATCGCGACGGGATCAGAACCATTAGACATTCCGGCATTTCCCTGCGACCACAAACGCATCTTCAACTCGACCTCGATCCTCGAGTTGACTACTCTTCCAAAAACTTTGGCAGTGATCGGCGGGGGTTATATCGGTTGCGAATTCGCCTCTTTATTCTCCGACTTGGGCGTCAAAGTCATTATTGTGGAGGCCCTCTCTTCCATCGTCATGTTGCAGGGAAAAAGCGTCGCTGAGAGCTTGACACGCGCTTTTACAAAGAAAGGAATTGAAATCCAAACAGGCGTCATGGTCGAAGAGATCAATCAAAATCCAGACAGCCTGAGCATACGGTTAAAAGACAAGCCTGCTTTGGCCTGTGATATCGCTCTTGTCTCAGTCGGAAGAAAGATCATATCCTCGGGATTGAGCCTTGAAAAAGCCGGCGTCGCTGTTAACGGGAAAGGCATCATCCCTGTGAATGATAAAATGGAGACCAACGTCCCTGGAATTTACGCCATTGGTGATGTAACGGGTAAATATATGCTGGCTCACGTCGCTTCCCATCAAGGGATCATTGCAGCAGCAAACGCCAGTGGACAATCCGTAAAAATGCACTACAATTCTGTTCCCGCTGTCATCTTCACCAATCCAGAAATTGCCACTGTTGGAATGACCTTGGAGCAGGCTCAAGAAGCAGGTTATCAGGCTGCTGTCGGAAAATTTCCCTTTCAAGCCCTGGGCAAATCAGTTGCGGCCATCGAAACAGAAGGTTTTGCCCAAGTGATTGTCGACCGAAAAACAGGTCAAATCCTAGGCGCTCAAGTCGTTGGCCATGAAGCTTCGACATTGATTGCCGAGATGGGACTTGCCATCGCCAATGAGCTCACCGTCGACTGCGTCGCGGATACGATTCATGCGCATCCGACCGTGGCCGAAGCTTGGCTTGAAGCAGCATTGCTCGCAAATGATACCCCTATCCACTTCCCGCCAAAAGTGAAGAAATGACAGAAGAATTTGATGAACAAAAGCCATCGGCCTTCAAGCCCAAACTGAACAGATTGCCCATTAATCCTGAATCGTATCCATCTGAAATTCCTTCTCGGGGAAGGTTTCCTTCTTGGTTGCACCGCAACCTCCCCAAAGGAGCCAATCTTTTCAAAACCAACGCGATTTTGTCCAAATACCGTTTAAATACAGTTTGCGAAGAAGCAAACTGCCCCAATCGCTTTGAATGCTATTCTAATAAAACGGCGACGTTTTTAGCGCTTGGCAAAGCATGCACTCGCAATTGCGGATTTTGCGATATCGATTTTACTAAGACGCCAAGGGCTCCCGAAGAGGACGAGCCGCTAAGGATCGCTGGATCAGTGAAAGAATTGGGATTGCAGCATGTTGTGATCACTATGGTCGCGCGCGACGATCTTCCGGACGGCGGGGCCGGGCATCTCGCCACAATTATCCGCACTGTCAGAAAAGAATGCCCTGGCGTGTCTATAGAAGTACTCACTTCAGATTTTTCTGGCCAACATTCTTCATTGGACACCGTCCTTAAAGAAAAACCTGATGTGTTTAATCATAATATCGAAACCGTGCGCGAATTGACACCTCGCGTCAGGCATAAAGCTACGTACGATCGCACTCTTTCTGTCTTGAGCTACGCGCGAAATTCGAAGTCAGCTGGTCACGTTAAATCGGGATTGATGGTGGGACTTGGTGAAACACCTGGCCAAGTCGAACAGACAATTACAGATCTTTATCGGACAGGCTGCGACATCATCACGATCGGACAATATTTACAGCCAGGGTCTAAAAAACTCCTCGTTAAAGGATTCGTGACGCCAGCCCAATTCAAACACTACGAGGGATACGGTTATTCGATCGGCGTCAAACAAATGTACTGCGGTCCATTTGTTCGCTCCAGTTATAATGCCCACGAAGTCAAAAAACTTGCTAGTCGTACGTAATGGATGAAGATTGTCGTCATTGTTCTACATTTTCGCAATCTCGATGATACCGTCGAATGCCTCGACTCTCTAATCCAGCAAGACTATTCTAACTTTGAAATCATTCTCGTCGATAATGGTTCTCAAGATGCACCCCTTGTCGATGCTGTTAAAAGTTATCCTCGTCTTCATTGCATCAGAAACGAAAGCAATCTTGGTTTTGCGGAAGGCAACAATATCGGAATCCGCTATGCTCTTCAACGCGGGGCCGATGCGGTCTTACTGCTAAATAATGACACGGTTTGCTCTCCGCAGCTTCTCAGCGTTTTCACAAAAGCCGCTCAAACTTATCCTGACACAGCAGCCTTTGGCGCAAAAATCTATTTCTACGATGATCCTACTGTGATTTGGCATGCAGGGGGCAATGTCTATCCTTCGATTTTTCGCTGCTATCACGAAGGCTGCCCCATTTCTGATTTGGAAAAGAAATGGGATGAGGTGCGCGACATCGGCTATGCATGCGGCTGTGCGCTTTTTGTGACCTGTGACGCCATTAAAAAAGTGGGTCTCATGGCCCCCGAATTTTTCTTGATTTGGGAAGAAATCGATTGGTGTTGGCGTATTCGCAGTGCGGGATATCGCTGCCTGTACATTCCCGAAGCCAAAATCTGGCATAAAATCTCGCGCGCCTTTGATGGAGGAAATCGAGGCCCTCTTTGGCAATACTATTATTTTAGGAATAGGCTGTTGTTTCTAAAACGGAATCTTCCTGTAAATAAACGCATCCATTTTTATCTGACTGTTTTGCTCAAAGAGCTTTTTCAAATTGTCTATTTTTCTTATAAACCAAATGCTAATTCCCATCAAAAGAAGCTCAATCGCGCCGCTTTAAAAGGAATCGGTCATTTCTTTTTAAGACGATTTCATGAAGGTTTATAACGCCACGATGCTCACAGGTTTTATCTAATACTAATCGAAAGAAATAAAATTACACCCCTACCCATGCTCTTGAAGTCAATGAAATGACTTGGAGCATGGGTAGGGGTGTAATTTTATTTCTTTCGATTAGTATAAATCGGGACTTTGTAAACATGGTCTTATTGAAAATGATAGGCATCATAAAAATCACGTGAAACAGATAAAGAAACAACTAATTTTGTAAAAACATAACAACTTCAACTAAAAATTAATTGAGACTTAATTTAAAATTATGATATAAAAAATTTTTGAATGCTGATAAGAGGGTTCTCGTGTCCCTGGAAAAACCAAAACAAAAAGAAATCATGAGCAAAGTGGCCAGCGTCATTTTGGCTGGCGGACAGGGTACGCGCTTATATCCTTTAACTCAAACTCGTTGTAAGCCAGCAGTTTGCTTCGGAGGCCGGTACCGACTCATCGATATACCAATCTCCAATTCTCTCAACGCTCATATCCACCGCATCTTCGTCATCTCTCAATACTTCGCATCTTCCTTACATCAGCACATCCTTGAGACTTACCAACTTGATTACTTCCGCCAGTCAAAGATTCAAATGTTGTGTCCAGAAGAAACTCCTAACAGAAAGGTGTGGTTCAAAGGAACCGCCGATGCCGTCAGACAAAACCTGGAGCATTTGGAAGCGACTAATGCTGAGTACTTTTTGATTCTCTCTGGAGATCAACTCTATAATATGAACTTCACCGAGATGCTGCAATTCGCCAAAAAAGAAAACGCGGATATGGTCATCGCTTCCATCCCCGTTGAAGAGAAAGAAGCTCGGAGAATGGGTCTGCTCAAAATTGATTCCACATGCCGCGCTCTGGA
>JASHXO010000194.1 GCA_030043495.1 Candidatus Rhabdochlamydia sp. | reverse complement strand
CGAATTGTGAACTAGTCGCCCAAGGGGTTGCCAATTTGAGCTCTTGCGTTTTTGGAGGAATTCCTGCGACGGGAGCAATTGCGCGAACTGCTACGAACATTAAAACAGGTGCGACAACGCCGCTTGCCGGAATGGTCCATGCGATCACCCTGTTTTTAATTGTTTTGGCATTTGCTCCAATTGTGAGTATGATTCCCATGGCGGCCCTCTCGGCGGTTTTAGTGATGGTCGCTTGGAATATGAGCGAAGTAGAGCGTTTCCGCCATTTGCTCAAAGCGCCTCTTGGCGATGTCGCTGTATTGCTGTCGGCATTTTTGCTCACAGTTCTCGTCGATTTAACAGTTGCCGTCGAAGTAGGGATGATTTTGGCGGCATTTTTATTTATGAAACGTACCAGTGAGCTTTCAACGACTGTGACTTTGAGTAAGTTCGTCGAAGAAAATGGGGGAGGGCTGCTTGAAGAAAAAGATCCAGATGCTATCTCCAAAAAGAATGTGCCGCCTAATGTCGAGGTCTACGAGATCAATGGACCTTTCTTTTTTGGGATTGCCGACAGTTTGCAAAACATTTTAACAAATATGGAGCTGCCGCCAAAAGTATTTATACTGCGGATGAGAAAAGTTCCTGCGATCGATGCCACGGGATTGCATGCTCTCGATGAGTTCTATGATCGATGTAAGCGGACTGAAACTGTACTTTTACTGTCCGGGGTGAAAGATCGACTTGCTGAAAAGTTTAAAAGTTTTGGTGTGGAAAAAAAGGTCGGCAAACAAAACATCTTCCCACACATCGATGCTGCTCTATTGCGAGCAGAGGAGATTGTCAAAACTTCTTAAAACTTTGTTCGATGTAATAAAGTGCTGCCATTTTTGTTCGCGCAGGCGCAAAAACTTCCAATTGGGGAGATAGGAGGGAGGAAGGACCAGATGACCTTTGTGCCACCCCGGCCGCCATAGCCGCATCCTCTTCTCATCATTGGCGATGATCAGAGTTGGAATACCTAAATTTGATGCGAGATGACCAATCAATGAATCATTACCGATCACGAACCCAGATTCATAGACTGCTGCTGCAAGGTCAGAAAGTGTGGGAAAGTCGATCAAAACAAATCCTTCTTCTTCGATATTTTTCCAAGCTTTCCATTCATTTGGCCCAACACAAAAGACGGGTTGAAAACCTTTAAGTTTGAGATTTACCGCGACGTCCAGAAAACCTTCAGCTTTCCAATTCTTTGCTGGAACTCGGCTTGTCGGATGGATGATGACCCGTTCTTTTCTTAAGCGATGAGTCAATGCAGGTGGAGGTGAAAGGCCGTTTTCTTTCGAGGGAACAGGCAAGTCAAGAAAAGCGGCAATGCTTTCAGCAATATTATCGGCCATTGGTAAGTCACTGTCGAAGACAAAATCTTGCATCGAAAGCGGAGCATGTTTTGTCACAGAATAAGTAGGAAAGAAGATCGATAGGCGTGGACGAAAAGCCTCGAGCAATCGTTTTATTTTAGGAGAATTATCATTTTCGAGGAGAATGAGATCGAAGGAAGCTAGCGTTTCGATCAATGTTTCTAAAGAGGGAAACGAATTTAAATCATGACCGGGAAACCAAGAAGAAAGTTCTGGTAAATTGTCATGAAAAGTCGTGACGCGATAGCCTTCCTGTTTCAATTGATGGGAGGCAATCATCATGAGTAAGGCATCGCCGATGCCAAGAGCGGGAAGAACAGCAGCTGTTTGCATAATATTCTTGGATCCCGACTGAGAGCAACTCGCAAAAATTGATCAATTGCTTTTTGCGAACTCTCTGAGAGCATGTTTACAAAGTCCCATAGTTCGCTTTTTGCGACTTTTTTCGCATCTTCTAACGGCCGCTTCTTGCCCTACTTTATTTAAGTATGTGCTTCAAAGCGGCATTAAAACCTGCAAAAAAATTCATCAAAAATCAAACCATGGTAATGTGTAAACATGCTCTTGAGGGGATCCAAGATTTTTCTCACATTTATTTTTTCTCTTCTTCTTCCTCTTCAGGAGCATTACCGATCAATGCTTCTGAGAGAAGAACAACGCCAGCAGTTGAAACAGCAAGGCGCAATGCGTTTTTGACAACTTTTGCAGGATCTACAATGCCGGTTTTCAACAGATCTTCGATTTTTTCAGACATTGCGTTGAATCCAAAATGCGATCCGGCAGCGAGGACTTCGCCCAAAAGAACGGAGCTGTCAAATCCTGTATTAGATACGATTTGTTTGAAAGGCGCCTCACAAGCTTTTAAGACGATTTGCGCGCCAATTGCTTCATCTCCAGACAGGCTTAGCGAAGTCGACTTGCTTGCACGGAGCAATGCGCAGCCGCCGCCGACAACGATCCCTTCCTCGATCGCGGCACGGGTCGAGTTCAAGCTGTCTTCGAATACCTGCTTTTTCTGTTTCATCTCAGGCTCTGTGGCAGCTCCAACGCGAACGACTGCAACACCACCGCTGAGTTTTGCTTTGCGCTCTTCGAGTTTTTCTTTGTCGTAGGAACTTGTTGTTTTTGCGATTTCTGCTTCGATCTGCTTAATCCGTGCTTGGATTTGTTTAGAATTGCCACGGCCGCCGACAATGGTTGCTTTTTCTTTGTTAACGAGGATTTTTTCTGCGGAGCCAAGAACAGCTACGGTCGCATCTTTGAGGGAAGTTCCAGTCTCTTCAGAAACAACCGTTCCTCCAGTGAGGATGGCGATATCTTCGAGCATTGCTTTACGACGGTCGCCAAAACCGGGGGCCTTGACAGCGCAGACTTTGAGTGTCCCGCGCAGTTTATTGACAACCAGCGTTGAGAGGGCGTCGCCATCAATATCTTCTGCGATGATGAGTAGTTCAGTCGCAGTCGAAGCAACGGATTGTAAGATAGGAAGAATTTCTTGGACGGATGAAATTTTCTTATCTGTGATCAGCAGCTTTGCTTCGCTCATTTCAACAGTCATTGTCTCTGGATTAGTGCAAAAGTAGGCGCTGATATAACCGCGATCGAACTGCATTCCTTCGACCATTTCGATGGTATCTTCTGTCCCTTTTCCTTCTTCAATCGTGATCACGCCGGCTTTGCCGACTTTTTTTACTGCATTGGCAATCATCGTGCCAATAGCTTCATTGCCTGAAGCTGAAGCGACAGCGATGTTTAGAGTTTCCTTCTCACTTTTGATTTCAATGGAGGCCTTTTCCAGCTCTTGAACAATAGCTTCCAGAGCTTTGTCCATGCCCCTTTTCAAATTAATCGGAGAAGCACCCGAAGCGATGTTTTTTACGCCATTTTGAACAAGGGCGCGAAGCAGAAGGATGCTCGATGTTGTTCCGTCGCCGCACTTCTCTTTCATTTTACTCGCGATCTCTTTTCCTAAAGACACGCCCATATTGGCGTACTGATCTTTGAGCTCAATGTCTTTGACAATGCTATTGCCATCATTTGTGATCGTAGGGGCGCCCCAAGATGACTGCAGACCAACGTTGCGTCCTTTAGGGCCTAGAGTAACACCGACGACCTCGGCTAGTTGATCGATTCCTTCGCGAAGCTTGTTTCTCGCTTCTTCTTCAAAAATCAATTCCTTAGGTGTAGACATATTCATTCCTTTTTCTTTGAGAGAGTTTTATCGGTAGGTAGAAAAAAAATGAGATTAGCTTTCTTGCAGTGGCAGCTAATCTACAGGACCCATGCTTCGCCAACCCTGCAAAGGGGTTGCCTGCATCGAAGATCGCTGTATTTTGGCTGCCAGTGGTGCGAAATCTATTTCTCACTTTTCTTCCCACCCACCTTTTCATCTAAAATTTCGCGCAGCCCGACCAAAGTCAGGTGCGGATCAATATAATCGACAAGATCTTTCAAGTCTTCAATAAGGGCAACTTTATCAAAACAGACGTTTGTGTCATCGATTTGCGTTGCTCCGCCCGTAGCAATCA
>JASHXO010000193.1 GCA_030043495.1 Candidatus Rhabdochlamydia sp. | reverse complement strand
GTTCCTATTTTAGGATTTATTGCCCTCATTGCATTATTTCTAAAGCTGCCAGAACCATCAAAATTATTTAGCCTCTTAAGCTGCCAAACATGTTCTGCTAATACTCCTTACTTGCCTTTGTTTGGCGCCGCCTATTTTGTCGGACTGATTGCCATTTCACTGCTTTTCCCGAGTTTCCCGGGGCCTCAGATGGCCCGCAGTGGACTGATTTGGGCTGTCCTGCTCGCTTTGGTATTAACGTATATCGATTTTCCCCGGGTTTGTACACTTTGTTTGATCGGCCATGGCAGCAACATTTTAATTTGGACGATCTGGGTTGCGGCCCCACCGATAAACAGTGAAATCGGCAAGCCCTCGGTGAGAGAACGCCTTTGCCTCCTCCTGTTTGCCCCTGTGTCCGTTGTTGCTTTGTTCAGCTGCCTAAATCTCACTTTTATGGTGTACAGTTTTAAAAACCATCATGTGGTCGCTGCTACCGGCCTACAAATCGGAGATGCTGCGCCTGTCTTTTCAGTTCAAACTTCTAACGGGCGCATTGTCAGCAATGCTGATGCAAACTCACAGGTAATCTTGAATTTTATTTCGTGGGATTGTCCCCATTGCAAGGAGCAACTATTGGCCCTGAGTATGATCATCCCGCAAATTAAGGAAAGCGAAAGCGCTTGCCGTTTCATCAACATTGCCCCGATATTGCCCAAAGAAATGTTGGAATACTCCCCAGGCATTGAATGGGTCGAAGACAATTCAGGAGACTTGCGCAAGCTGTTCCAAGTGTCTGGTTATCCCACCTTATTCGTGATCGGGGCCGATTCCAAAATTGTCCAGATCATCCCAGGTGTTGACGAAGATCTGAAAAGTCTAGTCTTGACGAGTATTTTCAAGTAACGAGTGCGAAAGTTCTATCATGAATAAAAATGGATGTTTTTGATCCTTGCGTTTTCAATTACTTCTCTTTGAAATTTATTTATTAGATTATTTAAAGTTGAATATTAATTTCTTATGATAGTAACAATTATTATTGTTAATCAATGTGTATTTAAAAATAATTTCATGATTTGTATATTAATATTGTGAGGTTTATCGAAACCCATAGGAGTCCTTAATAGAGCCAAAAACAAGAGGAATGTATGAGAAAATCAATGATAATGACAAGACGTTTCCGTCGAAGAAAAGCTGTTCTTGCAAGAAAAATTGACAGATTGAGCCGAGACCTTCATAGGCTCTCATCCCATATTAAATATTTGTAGCAGATTTTTTGAATTTGAGATCGGAATTTTCCGATCTCAAATTCGATGAAAAGTTTTTATATTTCGCAAGCAACTTGCTGCTAATTCATTCTGCTCGATTAATCTCATTTTTCTCTCAAAAAGTTTGAACGGTACTTTTGAGCGCAATCCCGCCTCTTCAGGGTGGATTTGCTGAGCTGTCTGTTTTTTCAGGCGCCGAAGAGCACTAGTCCCTTTAAGTTCAAGCCGGTTCCTCAGAATCTGCAATTTGGCGTTTCTCGTAGGAGATCAACGTTGGAAGAATGATCACAATCGTTCCTAAAATGAGAGCAGAAGAAGCAAGAGGGTAATTTGTAAACATGCTTCAAGAACATGTACCAAAAATATCGAGAGAATAAAAAAATTAAAAAATGATCTTGCTGGAATTCAGAAAAACTTTTACATCATGATTAGAAGATTTGGAAAAGGAGTAATCAAATCTCCCCCAAAACTTGTTTAAAAAAGAGGGAATTTATTTATGGCCAAAAAGAGAAAAACAACGGCTAAGAAAAAGACAGGGGCTAAAAAGAAATCCGGATTGAGCCAACAAACCTACACACTATCGCCTGAACTTCAAGCTGTTGTCGGTTCCAAAAGCTTGACACGCCCACAGATTGTTAAAAAATTATGGGCTTATATCAAAGCACACAAATGTCAAGATACAAAAAATCGACGTCTTATTGTTCCAGATAAGAAACTGTCAGAAGTCATCGGCAAAAAACCTGTCGATATGCTCAAGCTCGCAGGCTTGCTCAGTAAACATATCAAATAATCCAGTCGAAAATGCCTAGCAACTCTTTAAGAGTGCTAGGCAAGTTTCTTCTCCTCTTAAAGCTTCCATTTTTAGTTTATTCAATATATCAAAATCGTAATGATTTAATAATCATATTTTCGCTATTTAGTTTATGCTTATAATAAAATGTAGTTATTAATTATAAAATTGACAATTTTATATATTAAAGCGATTATAATAATATGGCGACAGTAAAAAAGAATGGATGTTTATGACAAAAGATCTGAAGCATTCTTCGCAACGCATTCAAAATCTGTTACAAGATTATCATCTCGAAATTAAAGTGATTGAGTTTAAACAACTCATGCGTACATCCAAGGAAACAGCCGAGTTGATTGGCTGCGAGGTTGGTCAAATTGCTAAGACTTTGATATTCAAGAGCAAAAGAACTCATCAGCCCATTTGTGTCATTATCAGTGGAAAAAACCGCCTCGACGAAGTGAAAATTGTGGAGCATCTCGGTGAAGAAATTGAGAAGCCAGATGCGGATTTCATTATCGAGCATACCAAGTTTGCCATCGGTGGGGTTCCACCTTTAGGCTTTCCACTTGAGAATAAACCTTTAATTGACGAAGATTTAATGACGTATCAGGAAATTTGGGCGGCAGCAGGGACACCCTATGCTGTATTTCGGATCGCGCCTAATGACTTGCTCAGAATAACGGAAGCTCAAGTCGTGACAATTCGTCAATAGCTCTACCACCAATCATGGTCTTCATCGTCTTCATCCTCATGGTGACGATGGCGACGACCTTCTTCTTCATCGTGATCTTCATGACGATGATGGTCTTTATCGTCGTAATGATGATCTTCATCATGATGATAGTCGTCTTCGTGATGATCAGAATCATGCCCATGCTCGTCAGCAAGATATTGCTGAAGTTTATCACTCCCTTTAACTGGTTTGCTGCTTAAGCTAGGAGCTAAAAAAATCACTCCTAACATGATAAAAAAGTGCATCATGGCCTTAATTTCCTTCTTTTGATCGTCATATAATTGAAAACTGTTTTTATTAGAATGATAAAATTAAAAAATGAGCGACAAGTTGTTGACTTTAATGCTTTTTCGTTCTTTAATGTCCTTTTTTAGAGACGTTCTCAAACTTAAATTCTTATATTGACAGTCAATCAGTCAAGACGACAGAAAAAGGAGCTTGCGGGGTACGACGCAGGCAAGAAAGTCAAAGGGAGAAAAAGGCATATTCTCGTAGACACTCTAGTGCTCTGTAAACTTAATTTTTGCAGTTTGGGCTAATGTGAAAGCTCCCGCGGTTAAGCGATCGTAAAGCGCGCTGTCCATAGTTAGTGACAAAGAAGGATTGAAGCTGATTGATGAACGAATAAATCGACGTTCCAAAGTGATTTTTGCTGATGCAAGGTTATACGAGTCATGAACTGTCAGAGCTGTACAAAAACAAGGGACGCAAGGGAATAAATGAAAAGCGGGGTTTTTGCAATTGGCTAAAAACGTTGGATAGTAGAAAGGACGTTTGCATGGATCGGGAAATTCTGAAGAAGAGAAATTCATGAATTATTATCGGACTTTATTCCTTGTTATTTTCTTAATCGGATCGATTTCATCGTTTGCAACACAAAAGATTTTGAACGAGTTTACTTTCTCCAATAGCAACCATGGATGGGTGGGGGAATTTGCGGACTACCCTGTAGACGGGGAGAGTTTTTTTGAACTCGGCTGGGGATGGGAAAATCTTCCTATCGAGATCAGCAGTACCAAAGCAAATCTGACAAAAGGTCTTTTCTTAACGGGAAATAACCATAGCGATGACCTTTTTATGTTTGCCAAACGTCAAGTTGAAGACTTGCAGCCTAATACCTGTTATGACCTTACCTTTTCCATTTTGATCGAATGCAATGTTCCCTCAGGGATTTCGGTGGGGATTGGCGGGTCTCCAGGAAAAAGCGTTTATTTCAAAGTCGGGGCAAGTACAGAAGAGCCCAGGAAGATCGCTCTTAATGACTATTATCTGTTAAATGTCGACAAGGGGAATCAATCGAACTCGGGAAAAAATGCTCTGGTCATCGGCGATCTGGAAAGTTCAGCTCCCGATCCTTACGATTCCCGTTATTTTCCAAAACAATTGAGCCATGAAACTCCCTTGCGTGCGCAAAGCGATTCTCAAGGCCGCCTATGGATCTTCTTAGGGACAGATTCAGGGTTCGAAGGGACATCAACATTCTATATCGCCCAAGTGAATCTTCAGCTCAATGATGCAGAAGATTGATCAACAAATTGGTTATTTGGTTTTTGATGGATTTTTCTTCAAGTTCTCATTAGCTTTGCCATTGTTGTAATTGCTTTAGCATCCGCTCGGTATGACTTCCTTCCCAGTAGACTTTTTTACACTGCTGACAGTACCAATAACTGTTGGAACAGGAGTGGATGTCCTCAGGGACTTGTTCTAAGATCGTTTGCTCATCTGGGCGAACGAGTAAAGAATTGCAGAGAAGGCAGCGAGAAAAAGGTGCATAAAGCCAGTTGAGCATTAATTTCTGATTCAATTCATGAATGCATTCTTCTAACGTGTTGCCTTTCAAAAAGACGACTTCTTCATTCCTTTCAGGGGTTTGCATTTCTAAAAAATGCCGGTCTCTCGTGAGAAGAGTGCGATTTTCATTTAAGGCGCGCTTTAGAACCTGTTGATCGTCTAGAGAATCTTCGATGATCACAGTATCATACCCTGCTGTACGCAACCACCGCCCAAGTCCTGCTAACATTTGATCGCAAAGAAATTTCATTCGATTGAATTTTAATAATTATTTTGTTTTATAGAGCTTTTGCGGCTCCTGTTCAATCGAGATTTTAAATGCTGATGACTGCTCCCTCGCCTAAAGGAGAGGTCTTCTAGGGATTGCTTCCAGGCTATCTAATCCAAGGGTCAAAATATTCTGCTCTTGAAAAATCTAGTGCTCTGTAAACTTAATTTTTGCATTTTTTTG
>JASHXO010000192.1 GCA_030043495.1 Candidatus Rhabdochlamydia sp. | reverse complement strand
GGTCCAGCATCCTATTGGGTCCTCCATCCTCGCATTGACACGTATCTTTTTAGCTGTCTGCGAAGCGATTGCATATACGCATTCCAAAGGGATCGTCCACCGAGATCTTAAACCTGACAACATCATTGTTGGGAAATATGGCGAAGTGCTTCTGCTCGATTGGGGATTGGCGGATTTTATCGGAAAAACAGAAATATTTTATGAGGAAGAAAGCGTAGGACAAGCTCTTTACAAAGATTTAACGCGACCGGGAAAAGTCCCTGGAACTTTGAATTACATAGCACCTGAGCGAGTGCGGGGCGAGCCTTCGCAGGCAGCAACAGATATCTATTCTTTAGGGGTCATCTTATATCAGCTTTTGACGTTGCGCATTCCTTTTCAGCGCTCTTCTGTGAAAAACTATCGCAAGACGATGCATTTAGAAAAGCTGGTCGATCCTCCTGAAATGGCGCCCTATCGCGATATTCCCCAACATCTTGCCGATATTGCAAAGCACTGTCTTCACTATGCGTCTAGTGAACGTTTTCAAAGCGTCGACGAGATCATTGCCGAGCTTAAAAGTTTTCTTGAAGGGAAACCCGAATGGATCCCCGTCGCTGAGATTAAAATTGATCAACCGGATGACTGGGAATTTCAAGAGAATGTCCTTTTTGCTCGCCACACTGCAATCACCCGCTCTCCTGAGGTGATGGAATGGGTCAATCTCATGATTTCAAAAGCCTCGTTCTCGGGAAATACCAAAGTAGAAACACAGGTCAAGTTAGGCAGTGAGTCTCAAGGCGTTGGACTGCTCATAGGAACCCCCGAGGCTCCAGAAAGAAAAGGACTAAGTGACGGATATTGCGTCTGGATCGGCAAAGGCTGCCGTCTCTTTCATAGCGACGTTGAAGTGATGACAGTTCCCGAGTCGCGAATCGATGATCAAGCTTGGCATGGGATTTGCCTAGAGAAGATCGACAACCATCTTTTTCTTTTTATCGACCACCAAAAAGCCTGTCATTATATCAGCCATACGCCTCTGGCGGGTACGCATATCGGCCTCGTATCGCGCGATGCAGACTTTGAGATCGATCCTTTGAAAGTCAGTGTCGGGAGCCAAAATGTCATGGTCAATTGTCTGGCCATTCCCGACGCTTTTTTAGCGAATAAAAATTATACTAAAGCGCTTCTTGAATACCGTCGAATTGCAAGTTCTTTTCTCGGCCGTGCCGAAGGGCGCGAAGCTCTTTTTCGAGCAGGAATCACGTTGATCGAAGAAGCTTCGACGTTGAAGAAAAAAAAGGAAAAAGAACGCCTTTACTTGCTTGCCCTCGATGAGTTCAGCAAATTGCGCTTTACTCTCGGGGCGCCGCTTGAGTATCTTGGAAAATCCCTTGTTTATAAAGCCTCAAAAGAAATCGAAGAAGAGATCAAGTGTTTAGAGCTGTGTATGCGGAAATATCCAAAACATCCTTTGCTACGCCTCATTCGCGAACATATCATTTTCCGGCTTCATGAAACCTCGTCTCGCGAAAGAATCCCAGCCTATCATTTCGCCCTGCTTGCCATGCGTTATCTCCCCAAAATTTTCCACGCTCAAGATCATGCGCAACTGATATTGAGCTTAAAAAAGCATTTGGAAAAACTTCCCATTTTTTTATTGAATGAATCCGAACAAGAATATCTCATTTGCCAGCTTGCTTTTTGGTTGCAAAAGCCGATCACCCTTGTCGAGATCATTGAAACTTCCACATCTTCCGAGATTATCGCCAATGCGATGTTTGCCTTGCTTCTTATCGGCAAAAAAGAATGGGTCGAAGAAAACCTTCATTTTTTAGAAGACGATCAAGCTGAAGCGCTTGTCCAAATTGCACTCCTTTATTTTCAAAAAGGTATCCATTTTGCGTTCGAAGCCCTTTCTCAACAATTTTCAGGCGCACCAACGAATGCGCAAATGCGCTGTGCTTATTTCCTTTTTGATCGAGCACTTCTCGACGATAAGAGTAAAGAATCGCTTCCCTTTTTTGAATTCTTCCCTCATACGCCATTTCTCGATGCGCTACACATTGAAACCTGCTTGAGGCAAGAAAAATGGAAAGAAGCTCAGGACCTCCTCGAAACTTATTCTCCAGAAATATTGAGCGATGAATATTCTCCCCTTTTCATCCCAATGGGGTGTTATTTGCTTCATGAAGAAGGAGAAAAGATTGCCCATTCCCATTTTAGCGGTTCGATCGACTTGCCACATCCTCCAACAACAATGCTGCTCAGTTATTACTTGCGTGGGAAAATTGAAGATAAAAAAGGATGGACCGCCCAGGCCTTTCCTTGGGAAAAGATCGCCCTATTCCGCCAGCTTACTCTGTACTACCACTGTGCAAAGGCGTCAAAAAAAGAAATTGAATTTGCCGAACGTTTGAAAAAAGAACTAAAAAAATTAAAAATGTCATGACTGAAGAACAATTACCTCACCGTATCCTGATTCCCGAAGTTAAGACTAGTGAAATCATCCACAAGGGATATTTCAATGTGCGCGTCGACCTGCTGCAATTACCACATGGTCCTAAACTCTCTTACACCGTTCTTGAAATCGGCGCCCATGCCGCCGTTGTTTTAGCAAGAACTAAAGATGGCAAATTTGTGATCAATAAAGAATACCGCCATCCCCCAAGCAAATGGCTGTTAAGCTGTCCTGGCGGACGCATCGATTCCGGAGAATCCCCATTAGAGGCAGCCAAGCGCGAGCTTTTAGAAGAGACTGGATACGGCGGTGGAAAATTCATTCTTGCCGGCAGCGCCTATCCTTTGCCCGCAATCACGGAGCAAATCATTCATTATGTCTACGTTGAGAATGCAGAGTTTTTGCAATCCCCAGCATTGGAAACATTTGAATTGATCCATACAGAACTTAAGACAGAGCAAGAACTCATGAAGGAGATCGACTTAGGATCTCCTATAGATGGAATTCTCTGCACTGCCCTACTTCTATCCAGAAAATTATGGCAAATGTCTTGAGACAGGAATTTTTCAACCGCGGTTCTTTACAGACAGTTCACGCACATTGACTAATACTTTTTGTGCTTTCTTCGAAGTTCTGGTTCTACTAACCCAACTTGCTCCCTACCCCTTCCTTAGGCGCGTAGCGAAATAGGTGAGATGCAAGATTTACGACAAACCGCAGGTCTTTAGACCTGAGGAAGGAGTAAAGCGCAGCAGATCGCCTGTCGCAGCACGCGAATAAGGGAGTAAGCAGGAAAACAAAAAGCATTCCGATTAAACTCTTAAGTGTCAAATTTTAGGAGTTTTTATGGATAGACCCTTTCCACCTCAAAGCTACCTTTGAGGTGGAAGGGGTCTATGTGCATTGGTTACCCGATAGACTGGTCCGTTATAAAACAGCGGAACTCAACTGAGCGAGCTTGCGAGCGAAGGCGAGAACTTCCTTCAAGTTTCAAATATTTGTTCTAATTGTACATGCTCTGGTATAGACATATCCCCTTTGCCCTTTTCTGCTCGAGTATGCTAATCTAAAATCCATTCGCAATTTATGATTAAACCTTATGAACGAACAACAGCTTCCAAAAGCATTCACAGCCAAAGACATTGAAGAAAAATGGTACAAATTCTGGGAAGAAAACGGATTTTTCCAGGCCGATAATCAATCCTCCAAGCCCGCTTACTGCATCTCTATCCCCCCACCGAATGTCACCGGAGTCCTCCATATGGGACATGCTCTTGTCGATACTTTGCAAGATGTGCTGATCCGTTGGAAAAGGATGTCTGGATTTGAAACGCTTTGGGTGCCTGGAACCGATCATGCCGGCATTGCCACACAAACTGTTGTCGAGCGGCACTTGATTGCTTCGTTGGGAAAACGCCGTAAAGATTTTTCACGCGAAGAATTTCTCGAACACGTTTGGAACTGGAAGGAAAACAGCGAAAAACAAATCCTGGGCCAGCTAAAAAGAGTCGGCTGTTCTTGCGATTGGTCGCGCATTGCTTTCACAATGGATGAAAAGCGCAATCGTGCTGTGCGCACGATGTTCAAAAAGATGTTCGACACTAAGCTGATCTATCGCGGGGATTATCTCGTCAATTGGGACCCTGTGACTCAAACGGCATTGGCCGATGATGAAGTGGAATACGAGGACAAAGATTCCTTCCTCTGGTACTTCCGTTATCCATTTGTCGATAAAAAAGGCGAAGTCATCATCGCGACCACTCGGCCTGAAACCATGCTGGGCGATACAGCTGTCGCTGTTTCTCCGGCCGACGACCGTTATGAAGAATTTGTTGGTAAAAAGGTTCTCCAGCCCTTAGCTCATCGCGAAATTCCCATTATCGCAGACCGGTTTGTCGATCCCACATTCGGCACTGGAGTCGTGAAGATTACGCCTGCCCATGATCCGAATGATTACGAGATAGGATCAAACCACAAGCTTCCCTTCATCAATGTGATGACCCCCGATGGCCGCATGAACGAAAATGCAGGAAAATTTGCAGGAATGACAAGAGAAGAGGCACGCGAAGCTGTCGTCCAAGCAATGAAAGAACAGGGATTCCTCGTCAAAATCGAACCGCACCGCCATCGCGTGGGCATCTCCTATCGCTCTAAAGCCATCATTGAGCCCTATCTGTCCAAACAATGGTTTGTGCGCATGGGCGGATTTAAAGACATGCTGCGCAAAGCCGTCCAAGAGAAAAAAATCCGGCTCATCCCCTCGAATTGGGAAAATACCTATTTTCATTGGATCGACAACTTGCGTGACTGGTGCATTTCACGCCAATTATGGTGGGGCCATCGCATTCCCATTTGGTACCGCAAAGACAATCCCGATGCGATGTTCTGCTACGATGGCCCAGATCAGCCTCCTGAAGTTCAAAAAGAACCAAATGCTTGGGTCCAAGATGAAGACGTCCTCGACACTTGGTTTTCGTCGGCGCTTTGGCCATTTAGCGTTCTTGGGTGGCCGGATCAAACGGACGATCTGCAGAAATTTTACCCTAACAGCACGCTCATTACAGGCCATGACATTCTCTTCTTCTGGGTTGCGCGGATGATTTTAATGGGAGAATATGAATTTGACGTTCCTCCCTTCTCCGAGACATTTTTACACGGTTTGATCTATGGCAAATCGTATTGGCGGCATCAAAAGGACGGCTCTATCGCTTATGTGAGCCCTAAAGAACGTCTCTCATATGACTTAGGCCAAAGCGTTCCGCCAGAGGTCCACTCCAAGTGGGAGAAGATGTCAAAGTCGAAAGGTAATATCATTGATCCGATTGAAATTATCGACAATTATGGCACTGATGCCATGCGCATGGGCCTATGCGCCAGCGCTACACAAGCGCGGCAGATCGATCTCGATCGCAGACGCTTTGAAGAATTTAAGAACTTCATCAATAAGATTTGGAATGGCGCCCGTTTCGTCTTCCTCAATATTGGGAGCCTTTCTGCAGAAACTTTTGCTAAAGGGCTGGACCTCGACTCTCTTGCTTTGGAAGACCGCTGGATCCTCTCTTTGCTCAACCGCACCATCCAAGATGTCAATCAACATCTGACTGATTATGCCTTTGACCGGGCAGCTATCACTGCCTACGACTTTTTCTGGAAAGAATTCTGCGCTTACTACGTTGAGCTCGTCAAGCCCATTCTCTTTGACAAACTCGGCACTGAAGCCCAAAAAGAGATCAAACAAAAAATTCTCTGCATTATCTTGTGCAACGCCATTCGCCTGATGCATCCGATGGCCCCGTTCATCACGGAAGAACTGTTCCAAATGTTAAAAGCGAAATTTCCAGGGCTCTCTGGAAAAGAAAAAGCTGACCCTTACACATTGGAGACCATCCATGCTCTCCTAAGCCCAGCCTGCATTGTCGCCGCTTATCCCAAAGTCATTCGCCAAAGCGATATCAACCCTCAAATCGAAAGCACCTTTGCCTTTTTGGACGAGGTCATCCGCACTGTGCGCAATATCCGCGCCGAAATGCAACTTCCTCCCGGAACAGCAACCGATCTACACGTGCACTCTTCTCCTGAAGATCCGCAACGCATTCTTGTCGAAACTAATTTAGGGATTATCCAAGCCCTCGTCCGCACTCAGAACATCACCTTTTCCCAAGAAGAGAAAAAAGTGCAGTTCAGCGCGAGTTCCATTGTTGGCAATTTGAAATTAGTCATTCCTCTGCCCCAAGAACTCAAAGAAAAAGAAAAAGTGCGCCTTGTCAAAGAACGCGACAAGTACATCGCTGCGCAAAACAGCTTACGCGAACAATTGGCAAACACTGCCTTTTTAGAAAAAGCTCCGCTTCAGTTAATCGAAAAGCTGAAAAATAGTTTAACGCAAACCGAAAAAGAGCTGAGTGAGACGATGCGCAAACTTGAAGAGTTAGGAGAAAAATCTTGAACGTGGGCATTTTAACAATGGGAATCTTCATATGCAGGTATTAAATTATACCGGACTGAAGCCCAACCTGATGTGATCAGTATTTTTATCCATCCTTCAGCGGATATCCGGACCAAGGTCCGGATATTTTCAAAGCAATGTTGGGCCAAGAACGAAGCTCGGCCTCAAACTTAATCCCAGGCCTTAAGGCCTGGATTCACCAAACCGCAAAGGATAGCTTAAATGACCGCTCCCCGCCAATATCCAAGGGTATCGTTGCCAACGGTAGCGGACCCTTCATTGCGCGCAATGTCTTGCATGATGGTCAGGAATGCTTGTCCATACTCCCGCAGCCCAAGGATGCTCATTGAATGGATAATCCGTGTAATCCTTAAGAAATTATGATAGTTTTGGTCAGCTGGAGTTAGCCAGACTGCTGCTCGCGTACTGAAATTGGGCGCCCGTGTGATCACGCGCGTTGTCTCATCCATCTGCAATCCATAGAAAGAAAGCATCCGACGAAAAGAATTGAGAAGTTGGTTTTTGAGCAGCGCATCACCGCGGAAGGTCTGGACCGTCGCTTGATCAAGGACAGGGGCTGTGGGATTTGGCCCGCTTGGGTTTTCCAAAGGAAAAAGCCATTGGATATAGTTATGGACAGCTTCGAGTTGTCCGTCATCCCAGCTCAAGATTTGATGTAAAGTGGCATTGTTGTTGTTAGCCTCAAGGCCATAATAGAAGGGAATGATGTTTCGTGGGTTAGGGACATTTGTTATCGTAGTCACTACAGCTACAGTTGTTCCAGTTGTCGGTGCATTTTGCCTTGCAACAAAACAATCTTTGATCGTGTTGAAAACTTTCATCGCTAGATCATGGACGATCTTGCATAAATCATCGACCCAATCGCAAGGGGTGTAATAAGTCAGATAGGAAATCTGAGAGAAAGAAACTCCAGTTGCCATACTTATGCCTCAACAGTAAAAGAACATTATATCTTTTTTGCTTCGCAAAATAAATGACAACTATAATTTAATTCTTACTGCTTACCACCCAAAGCTATAGTGATACAATTAAAAATTTTACTCAAAATGAGAAAATGTTTAAGAGTCGCATTTTCAATGTGGCTATCTCTTTATACCGAAACAACCTGAACACAGCCAATTTAAAGACTCCAAACTCCCGATAGTAAGTGTTGTAGATTGCGCGCTCTTTCATCCATAGAAAATCATGCTCAATATGTTACATGTCAAGTCAAATTTTCATCAAGTCGTTTCTTCAATCACGAACGGTATAAATCGCGATCAGCACTAATCGAAGGATTAAAGGATCGGTTCAGAACTAGTTGCAAGATTTTGCTTTGCTATGGTACGGTCTGAACTTACACAAAAATCATCCGATCATTTAATGACATCCATAGCTCTCCCCTCTCCTTTTGAACTTAAAAAGCTATCTCCATTATCTTCACAGGCATCCACTTTTATCGCGCAGTCCCGAGAAGTCGCAAAACGGATTATTCGAGGGCAAAACTGCCGTAAAGCATTGATCATTGGACCATGCTCTATTCATGACCGCGAATCTGCACTCGACTATTCCCGTCATTTTAAAAAGCTCGCCGAATCCGTCAAACAATCTTGCTTTATGGTGATGCGCGTCTATATAGAAAAACCTCGGACTGCAAAAGGTTGGAAGGGACTTCTTTACGATCCTCATCTCGATGGCAGCCATGATATTAAAACCGGACTATTGTGGGCCCGAGAATTATTGCTCACCTTGGCAGAGATGCAAATTCCTGCGGCCACTGAATTCGTCGATCCCCTTGCAGCCTTATATTTTGAAGAGCTGGTGAGTTGGGGGTTTATCGGCGCACGGACTTCAGCATCACAGCCACACCGCCAATTTGCCTCGGCAAAAACGATGCCG
>JASHXO010000191.1 GCA_030043495.1 Candidatus Rhabdochlamydia sp. | reverse complement strand
AAAAGAGATCCTAGCCATGGCAAAGGCTGCCTGCGACGAGTCTGACAAGCAGCCTCTCGAACAAGCAATCCTTGAAGCTTGCAGACAACGGTCCATATCAGTGCTCGATCGGCAAAAGCTGGTATTATTCGACCCGATCAAAAAATATTCTGAAAGCATTGTCCGAAAAGAAGGGAAAGTTCTTAGAATTGCAATGGGTTTTCCCCCCGCTATTGAAAAGATAGTGGAACATCAACCAGACATTGAAAACCAAGTGCAAAAGCTGGCTTCCAGCGGCATGCGTGTTCTAGCTATTGCTGCTGAATCTGAAGAAAAGCTCCGTATCATGGGACTGATCGCTCTTGTTGATTCACCTCGCCAAGATGCAACTTCTTTAATTCAGGCTTTGCGCAACCTCGGCATTCGCATTCTTATGGTGACGGGAGATACTCTGGCTACAGCGCAAGCGATCGGCCGCGCGATAGGGCTGGGCAACCGCTTTGCCGATATAAAGACTTCCCTGGAGGATCCGCTGCGCTATGATGGATTTGCCAATTGCTATCCTGAAGACAAGCTCCTTCTTGTCAAAAGCTTGCAACGCTCAGGGCGCGTGGGGATGACAGGAGATGGCGTTAATGATGCAGCAGCGCTTAAACAGGCTGAGGTCGGGATCGCAGTCAGCACAGCGACAGATGTGGCGAAAGCTTCCTCACAAGTAGTTTTAACCTTGCCTGGACTTCAAAACATCATCTCTGTGGTTTCGGGAGGCCGCCGTGTCTATCGCCGCATGCTGACATGGACGCTCACGAAAATCGCAAGAACCGTTGAATTAGCAGCGCTTCTGACATTTGGATTCATCGCCACTGGCTTTTTTATAACTCCTCTACTGTCAATTGTCCTCATCATTGTCATGAATGATATCGTCACGATGACTGTTGCGACGGATAGGGCTGGCATATCCTCGACCCCTGAGCAATGGAATATGAAAGAAATCGCAAAATTTTCAACTCTGCTCGGGTTTGGCTGGATTGTTTTGGGATTTGCTCTCCTTTTAGCTCTTTTCAAGATATTTCATATGTCGATGCCCCAAATTCAAACCTTGATGTTTGCCTATCTCATCTATTCCGCCCAGATCACCATTTATCTAACACGCGTTCGAGGACGTTTTTGGACTTTTGCTCCCAGCAAACTTGTCGCTCTGGCTACAGGAGGAAACGTGATTCTGGCTTCGATTTTCTCCTATTTTGGCATCTTGATGGAGCCAGTCCCTCTCTCCTTTTTGACTGGATCATTTGGAGCTGTTTTAACTGCGGCATTTCTTTTGGATGAGATCAAAGTCCGGATTTTCCAAAAACCTATTTAAAGACTTTGATCTTTAAAGAATACTTAAAATATTGCGCAGGGCGCAGGATAGGCATATTTTCTCCCGTTAAATATTCGTGGATACGGCACATCGTAAAGCTATGGGATACGATCAGAATCGCTTTTCCGTAATAACGAGGGTTGGATTTGATCTCCTCTAAGAAGTTACTGACTCTTTTTAAAACCTCCTCTTTCGATTCAGAATCGGGGATTTTTTTGAGGTTTGTAGCCTTCAAATAATTGACATATTCCGCATAGGTCTTACCTTCCATCTGTCCGAAAAATGGTTCGCGCAACCGATCATCGATGATGATGTCTTGAATAGGAATGCCCAACTTTTCAGCGGCCAACTTGGACGTTTCATATGTCCTCAAAATCGGAGATGAGAAGATGAAATCAATCTTCTCATCTCTATGCAGACAAGAAGCGCTTTGAGCAACTTGAGACTTTCCTAAATCGGTCAAATGGAAGAAGTCTTCCTGCGAAGACGAGAGCATATCCCGGATGTTATTTTCGGCCTCTCCGTGGCGCATGACGATGATCTTGATTGAAAGGCCGTTCATCTCAAATCCATAGAATTAAAGATAAACCCTAAGCCTAGGAGATTTGCATTAATTTTAAAATGAATTATCTGTTACATGGATAGGTAAAAACCATGGAGGAAAAATGAAGGTTAGAAGGATGGCTTTAGATGTGGATAAAGCTTCAAAAAACCCCACATTATTTGAAATAGCCGAGGCAATTAATAAAGTTCCTGGGGTTCAAGCCGCGAATATTACGATCACCGAAATAGACATGGAGACAGTCGGCATGGATATCATCATAGAAGGCGAAGATTTGGATTATAAAAGGATTATCTCCTCTATCGAATCATCGGGCGCTGTTGTGCATTGCGTTGATGAGCTTGCTACCGGCGAACGGACCCTTCTTCATTCAGCACGTCAAAGGTAAACTTTTGAGAAAGCAAAGCAGACAATTCCCCTTCTTATTCGGCTTTATCGATGGAATCCTGACTACATTGACTCTTTGCACGGGGAAAATCTTGGAAGGAAAGAAAGGATTCGACATCAGCTTAGCCCTTCGTGTTGCCACAGCAGCGTTTATCACGGGGAGTTTTGTATTTTTTGTGGCAAAATACGCCGAGCTCCGCGGAGAGCTGGTCTATGCTGAAAAAGAACTGAATCTAGCTTCTTCAGGAAAGCTTGCCACAACAATATTGGGACGAAAAGTTTTATATTCTTCAGCAATCGAGGCGCTCATCGCAGGCATCAGCGGCTTTTTGGGAGCTTTTTTTCCATTGGTTGTCGCAATCATCGATGTCTATTTGCCTTGGATAACTTTTTCATCATCAATAGCTTATTTAGGAATTTTTGGTTTTGCCTTAGGGAGAAATGTAGGGAGGAAATCTTATCTATGGTCGATTTCTCTTATTCTAGGAGGAATCATTGTTATCATTATCGGGACTTTGTTGCATATTGTGAACTAGTGCTCTGTAAACTTAATTTTTGCGGTTTCGGCTACGTCAAAGCCCCGGGG
>JASHXO010000190.1 GCA_030043495.1 Candidatus Rhabdochlamydia sp. | reverse complement strand
GATCCTCCGGGGATTGGCGCCCGCAATCTTCAAGAATGCCTTCTCCTTCAGCTTAAGCTGAAGAAAAAAGACACCGCACTTTCTTTCAAAATCATCTCAGAACATTTCGATGATTTAGTCCATAACCGGCTTCCTCTCATTTCTCAAAAACTGCGCGTTTCGATAATGGAATTATCGCGCATCATCGAAAAAGAAATTGCCCCGCTCGATCTCCACCCTGGATACCGCTATTTTTATCAGCCTACGGCAGCGATCATTCCTGATCTGCTCTTATTTTGCATCGAAGGGAAGTGGCAGGTCGAAGTCAACACGGCCTTTCTTCCCCGCATTCAAATTGCCCCCGTTTATCTCGAGGCAATGCGAGGCGGTTCATTGGAAAATGAGGAAGCATTTTACTTAAGGCGTCAACTCGCCCGCGGAAGATGGTTGAAGAGAATTGTCCAAAGAAGGAACGAGACCTTGCGACGGATTGGAAAACTCCTGATCAAAAAACAGGTCGATTTCTTCAATGACGATAAAGCTGGTCTGAAGCCCATGACAATTCAAGAAGTTGCCAATGAGCTGGGACTGCACGAGTCCACAATTACGCGCGCTGCTGCGGGCAAATTCGTCTCTTGCCCGCAAGGGTTTTTCGTGCTCAAGTCCTTTTTCAGTTCGGCCGTAAAGACGAAAAACGGAGAAAAAATTTCCAAACACAACCTTCGAAAAATTCTTCTGCGGACCATTGAAAAAGAAAACAAGCACGATCCCATGTCGGATGAAGCAATTGCCGGTCATTTGCGCAAGCTCGGAATCTCTTGTGCGAGACGGACAATAGCTAAATACCGCGGGGCTTTAAAAATTGCTTCTGCCGCTAAACGTAAAAAGTGGACATGTTAATTAAAATACACAGAAAAGAGTTGTTTCCAGCGCAAACTCTGTTCCTTCTCTTTGGACGCAAATGCCAAAATTGCTTCTGGAGAGCTCTTAGCAAACTGCTCAATTTCACGGTCGGACAGGCGCAGAGCCACAGCCAGCGGCGTCTTAGGTTTTTTTACCGCTTTTTCTAAATGATTCAAGGCCAAAGAAAATACCTTTTGAGAGCGGGCGAGTCGCCAAATTCCCCATCCTAAAACAAGCAGCGGAGAGCAAAGCAGATATCTTACTCCCAACGAAAAATCAAAAATGAACTCTGCCCAATACAACAACCATGAACCAAGCATACAGATCACAAATCCTTTTGTTTCACCCGGGTGGGTAAAAAGCGGCCCAAAATAACGGCGAAATCTGTTTTTTGAAGTGCGAAAAGCTAAAATTTCTTCAAAACGCCTTTCTTCAAACATCAGACGCATGGCATGGACCATTTCATGGGCAATGATCTCCTCTCGTGGATACAACTGCGTGAAGAAAGAAGATTTGATCTGGATAGAGGCTTCCCGTACTCCTTCTGCATTTTCTTCGATCCAGGTCGCTGCCCCTTCCCAAAGAAGAAGCCCTTTTTGTGAGAAATGGATTTTTATCCAATCGGGAAAAGCGCTAAAAATTTCCTGAGCCAATTTAAGATTTTCTTGAGATGAGATTTTTTTTGCTGCAGAAACGCGCTTTAAAAATTCTTCTTCCCCTTCAGATGGCCCAGGAAAAATTCCACGGCTATTTAAACTCAATAACTTGTCTTCTGATATTGCAACCTTTTTTGGACACCGAGAACACGTTTTTTCTAACATTATTTTAGATTCTCTAATCCTATATTTATAAAAATTAGTGTATACCGAAACAACTTGAAGAATCGGGGAAAAAACATTTTTTAACCACCCGCGAACAAGGTTTGCTAGAGATCACAGAGAGGGCTTAAATTTTAAATCGACGTATTTCTTCACGCAACAACTTCACGTTGAAATTAATCAACAATCCATATCGGCAAAATGCAACTTATCAAAGCTTGAATCAACCTCTTTCGAAATTCGCTTTGGACAGAGGAGATTTAATTCCTCGAGATCACTCTCCTGAAACTGCAAAAAAGAACAACTAATCCCAAGAGATTGACGAACGACATCACTCCAAAAAACAGCAAGATCTTATTGCTCTTTTTGCTGAGGAGCATGAGCCGTTGCCTGACCATTTTTTCAAATGCAGACTCATTCTCATGCCATGCTCCGGCATACTGATGACGGGCGAAAATCGCTAGTTCGTCCTTAGGTGCATCAAAATAATATGCGGGAAAAACGATATCGCGATTTTCATCTTGATTGGCAACTTGCTTGACTGCCTCGCCAAATAACCAAAATGTGCGATGCAGAACTCGGTTAAGCATGGCGTCATGGTCTGTGCCAGGATAATCCTGTTCAATTTGGTCCCACTTCTCAGCTAGCATCTCCATGCAGCGCATGATAATGGGATGCTGCGGCTTGACGCCGATTAAATTATTCGTTGTGAATACACACGAAGGAAGGCTGCTCGTATAAGGCATGTCGATTCCGCAATAGAAATCATAAGCTTTGTTTAATGGGTCGAATGCTTTAAAGCATTTGACATCGTGATCGACGTAGATGCCTCCTTCTTGATAGAGGATCTCGCATCTCAATAGATCGGACTTTTCTCCATAATTGCCTGCCTTTGCATAACACTCGCGCAATTTCAAAAAGGATAGGTCTTTGATCATGCGCAGCTTCATACCAGGACAAGGCAAAGGGCGTTCCCGGTCGGTCCAAAAATTAAACATCCAATCGGGATGTTTGGCCATCCACGTGCGCACATTCTCGACAGATTCTCGAGGGAATGGACGCGGCCCGATCCAAACAAAATGAACGATTTTAGGAATCCGGAACAGATCTCTCGAAGCACCGATCAATCCTTTCTTCAATTCGTACATCCGAGTAAAGAAATGCAAATGTTCAAAATCTTCTTTCGTCTGGACATACTCCCAAGTGGGAAGATCTTTACCGGTCAAACTTTCAAAGTCGTCCGCTGAAGGACGCTGCATCTCATTTTTCTTTTGGCAAGCTCCCAAACTCAAAGAAAAAAGCACAATAAGGATCCAAAAACAGCTGTGTTTTTTCATGATTTTTTTCTCTTTACTAAAGCTAAACCTAAGATCAGCCCATTAAAAAAGTATATTTCCAAGATTCAGTGAATGGACGACCAATGCTCTGCGAAAATTCCTTCCATAAGAGGCGTTTTCTTTTTTTGCAAAGAAAGAACGATCGATTTTTCTACTTTGTGCTCTGACTCAAAAAAGCTTAGCGATTGCGCCATATCTCGAGAAAGCGTTTTAGCAAATTTGATTTCATAGGCTTCTATTTTCCCAAACCGCTCGATGATTAAGTCAACCTCAATTCCAGACGCGGTACGATAAAAAGAATATTCAACCCTCTGAGGACTCTTTGAGAATCTTTTTATAAATTCAG
>JASHXO010000189.1 GCA_030043495.1 Candidatus Rhabdochlamydia sp. | reverse complement strand
TCGTCTCGTCGATGGACAAGATAAACTTTTTTGCCAAATTTTGTGAGAAAAACTGCTTCTTCGACAGCTGTATCCCCTCCGCCGAACACATAGAGATCTTTGTCGCGGAAAATCGGGGCAGCGCCATCGCACACAGCGCAAGCAGTCACCCCTTTTTGCCAAAATTCTCCATCTCTTGCTCCTGGAACATCGAGTCTTTTTGCCGTCGCCCCCGTCGCAATGATCAACGCATCTGCTTGAATACTAGTTGGGCCTCCATTGATCACGAACGGACGAACTTTGAGATCGACTGAAACCACATCTTCTGCCAAGACCACTGTGCCAAATCTCTCGGCTTGTTTTCGGATTTGTTCCATGAGATTCGGTCCGGAGATCCCTTCTGGAAAACCTGGATAGTTTTCTACTTCAGTCGTCGTCATTAGCTGACCTCCTGCAGGGCCAGAAAAAAATCCTTCGAAAATGAGAGGGGAAAGATTAGCGCGCGCCGCATAAATTGCCGCAGTATAAGCAGCAGGACCAGATCCAATGATGACAAGTTTTCGTCGTTCCATATTTCAGGCTCAGAGTTTAATGATTGTAAATAGATGATACAATTTCTCTGAATAGAAAAACAGGGCTTGAAAGAAAACGTATTCGACAAAAATAATATATTTCGAACTATAACTTGCAATGCATCACTATAGATATGTTACCCGACATATCTATCATAGACAACCGCGATGAAAGATCCCTTCAAAAAATCGCAAAAACTGTTTTTAAAATATATCGTAAATCAGACCTTCCCTAGTAGGCCCAATTTTCGGCCTGTGCAAACCTCTCAAAAATCAACCCCGGAATTCCCCTGCTCTTTTTTTTGTAAAATCATAGAAAAATTCTATGCAATAAAACTCAGTTGGCCATAAAATTACTACGCATTTATAAATCTATCATGGAAGATTTGAACTAACAGGGAGGATACAAGGCAAAAGAGATGCGCAGTATAAAGCTCGAGAAGTTAAAAAAAACGATTAATGAGGGAACGATTATCCCTGAGGTCAGCCTGCATATACCGGCAGGCAAGTTTTTCGCCCTTCTTGGGCCAAGCGGTTGTGGCAAAACCACTCTTCTGCGACTGATAGCAGGTCTTGATAAAGCAGATTCAGGCAAAATCTTCCTTGGCGACCAGGACATCACCGAATGGCCAATTCACAAACGGCCGATCAATATCGTTTTCCAAAACTACGCGCTGTTTCCTCATCTCGATGTCTTTGACAATGTCGCCTATGGCTTAAAGCTCAAAAAACTGCCTAAACAGGTCATTGAGCAGAAAGTGCTTAAAATCCTCGAGGCCTTCCACCTGGAAAATCACATCTACAAATTGACAAGCCAGCTTTCCGGAGGCCAGCAGCAGCGCGTTGCTCTTGCTAGGGCCATTGTCAACGAACCCGATGTTCTTTTGCTCGACGAACCGCTCGCTGCCCTGGACTTTAAGCTTCGTGAAAGGATGCTCATCGAGCTGATCGAGCTCCAGGACAAGCTAAAGACCACTTTTGTCTACGTCACGCATGATCAATTTGAGGCGCTGACTGTTGCTGATCAGCTTGCAATCATGAACAATCGGGGTGAAATTGAACAGATCGGCACACCCAAAGAAATTTATGAGTTCCCCCACACTTCGTTTGTCGCGAAGTTTGTTGGCACAACAAATATTTTGAGCGGAAAACTGAGAAACCTGGACTCTGAACCCGAGATTGAGATCCCCGATCTTGGCTCGCTGAAGATCTACATCCCTCAAAAAAAGGAATGGATGAAGGAAGGATGCGATATGATGATCAGCCTCCGCCCTGAAAAAATTTTTATTTCTAAGAAAGAAGTAAAAAATTTTTCCAATACGCTTAAAGGAACGGTTCAATCGATCGTCTATCACGGGCGATCTACCCAGTATAATATTTTGCTAAAAAATCAAATGCGCCTGCAGGTTTTTGAACAGAATGAAGAACACTTCCAGCAAGAAGTGATCGATTATGACAATGAAGTGAATCTATACTGGCAAAAAGAAAATGTGGTCATCCTTGAAAAATGAAAATTAAATTCTTTCGTCATCCCCCAACCTCTGAATTACCGTTTTCCATCGGCGCTCCAGCATTGATCTGGCAGGTTCTATTTTTCTATTTGCCACTGACAATCCTCGTTGTCACTAGTGTGCTCAAGTTCAACGAGTTTGAAGCTTTTGAAGGGTTCACCTTTGAAAAGATCGCCTTTTTTTTACGGCCGCTCTATTTGAAAGTGATTTTATCTTCTTTTATTTTGGCCCTCAGCAATGCCATTCTTTGCTTGCTCATCGCCTATCCTCTCGCCTATTTTCTCGCTTTCACGAAAAAGCACTTTAAGAATTTTCTTCTCTTTCTATTGATCGTTCCATTCTGGACGAATTTCTTGCTCCATGTTTACGCCTGGTTTTTTGTCCTGGAAAAAGAAGGGTTTTTAAACAATTTGCTCCGGTCATTGGGAATCATCTCTGAGCCGATCACCATGCTCAACTCTCATTTTGCCATTATGATTATGATGGTCTATTATTATCTTCCCTTCATGGTCATGCCGCTCTACTCCTCTCTTGAGAAGATGGATTTTCGTCTCGTGGAGGCCTCTCTTGACCTAGGCGCTAGTTGGGGCCAGACTTTGCGGCGTGTCATCTTGCCTCTGACGAAAAGAGGACTTAAAGCTGGCTTTTTCCTCGTTTACATCCCTTCTTTTGGCGAGTTTGCGATCCCTGAACTCATGGGAGGAGATCGCTGGATGTTTGTGGGGACGGTCGTCTCTAATTACATTCTGGGCGATGAAACAGGGTCGCTGGGAGCTGCATTTACCGTGGTCGCCTCAGTGTTCTTGCTCGCCAGTGCGGTTGGGCTGTATTGGATTATCGATCGGCTGATCCCGGGGAGGGCGCATGTCAAAGATGCAACATAAAATAGGAAAGCTCAGCTCCATTGGCACTTTGGCAATTGTCATCGCAACTTATTTATTCCTCTACATCCCATTAGTCGTCCTCCTTGTCTTTTCTTTCAACACAGAAGGGTTTCCCTCTCCTTGGAAAGGATTTACTTTAAAATGGTACCATGAGCTCTTTCAAGCAACTCACCTTTGGGCCTCATTTCTCAACTCTTTGATTGTTGCCGTCTGCTCGACCGCGATCAGCTTGACCATGGGAATCTTCCTCATTTTTTATGCTGCGCAAGGCGGACGGATTGGTAAATTTCTCGTCTACTATTATGGTAATTTGGTCATTCCAGAAACTGTGCTTGCGGTCGGCCTGCTTGGATTCTTTACACTTGTCTCTATTCCACTCGGATTAATCACTCTCGTCCTTGCTCATACCGTTTTAGGACTAGGTTTTGTCATCCCGATTATTTATGCGCGCTTTCTTGAACTCGATTACCGAATGACGGAAGCTTCCTTGGTACTTGGAGCAACTCCCATACAGACCTTCTTCAAAGTCACTCTTCCCCTGATGCGCCCTTCGCTGATAGTGACCGGTTTGCTTGTTTTTATTATTTCCTTCGATGACTTCGTCCTGTCCTATTTTTGCGCAGGCAGCACCTCGCAGACTTTATCTCTTTTCATTTTATCGATGCTCCGTTCTGGAATTTCTCCGATTGTCAACGCGCTTTCGGCCGTCCTGCTGCTCTTTAGCAGCATCCTCGTGCTTCTCTTTTTCACCTTTTCACAAAAAACACGTACGCGGATCTTTTAGTCATGAAGAAGCTCTTTATTCGCTCCAGCATCATCCTCATTTGGATTGCATTCATCTTCTGCGCCCTTTATTGGCCAAAGTGGAAGGTGCTTAAGTATGAAGAAAATTCGATCAATGTATTTGCCTGGGGAGATATCTTTGAACCGTCTGTCATTTC
>JASHXO010000188.1 GCA_030043495.1 Candidatus Rhabdochlamydia sp. | reverse complement strand
CATATTACTAAATACCTGGATAACCCCAGCCACAAGGTTAATCTCTTTTTCTGGGAGGACAAAAGCGATAGACAGCGATCCGAGAATCATCGACACCAGAATAAATAAGCTAGAGTAGAGGATTGCTTTTGGGAAATTGTGCTGAGGTTCTTTGACATCATTGACATGGACCCCGGAGAGTTCGATGCCGAGGAAAGATGCCATGATGGCAATCAAGGCTACCCAGTTGGTGGTTTGCCCCAAAGAAGGGAACAATTGATCGGATTGAAGGCTGATCTGCAGTTGATGGCCGCTAAATACCCATACTCCGCCTAAGATAATCAGAAAGAACATGGGAAAAATTGTGCCAATGAGCACACAGAAATTATTGATCTTTGCAGACATGTGAATTCCGCGCAGATTGACCAGAGTAACTCCCCAAAACACGATGAGAATGCAGATGATGAGGTACCATTTATTCTGCGCAAGGCCCGGATTGATCAAATAAGCCGCAGTACCCGCAATGAAAGAGAGAATGGTCGGGTACCAGACCATCGTATTGATCCACTGTAGCCAAATAGCAACCATGGCCCATTTTTCTCCAAAGGCGGTCTTCACCCAATGATAGACCCCTCCCTTTTCGGGAAATGTGGCCGAGAGCTCGGCCGCGACTAAAGAAGTCGGAATTAAAAACACAACGCTTGAGAAAATAAAGAAAAAGATCAGTGCGCTTCCAAAGAGTGCAGAAGCGGGTAGATTGCGGATGCTATCGATTGCTGCAACAATGAGGAGAACTAAAGAGAACAGAGAGATTTTTTTATTTGCCATAGCTGTAGCATTGTTTAGACGAATTCAAAATTGAAAAACCACTAGAATTTTTAAAAAAGGCAATTTTTCATTCATTCAGAAATGAAGTCAATCAAAACACGGACTCTTTCCTAAATAATTTCAATCGTTGCAAGCCATTGGGCTCAAACGCATAGTAAATAATTTTTGATTTTTTTCTTAAATTCATTTAACTCATAACTAGAAAGCAAAGAAATGCTTTCCTTTAACCAGGAGCAACCTTTATGAGCCTACAACCAAGACAACCCCAACAACCCCAACAACCAAAAAAACCAGAACAACCATCCCCAGGCAAGCCGCAACCTCAGTACCCACCAAAACAACAACCTAAGAGATAAGCGGTTTTTTCTCCTCTCTCCCTTGCAAATTGTAAGGGAGAGATAGAGGTTAACGTTCTGGCAAATCCCAATTCTCAGTCTGCTGCCAGTTTCGTCCATCATTGCTAAGCAAAACATCTGCTTCTTCTGGTCCCCAACTCCCCGCTACATAGGTTGAAAAAATCTTTGAAGCTGTTTTCCAGTATTCAATAATGGGAACCAGCAACCGCCAAGCTGCAATTTGTTCTTCAGCTTCGACAAACGCGCTGTGATCGCCCAAGATGCAATCAAAAAGCAACTTTTCATATCTTTTTTCAAACGCCTTAAGTACCATGCGGAAGGTAAATATTTCGACACCGACAGCCAAAAAAACAAAATGGCGGCATTATGTTTCCACCTCATTTATTTATACGACAATACGATACACAACACCCCAATCAACAATTTTACCAAAATGAAAACCCAAATGTCGCGGCATCATTATTTCATCAAAAAGTTTTAATTTCCAAAATTCCTTCAGCAGATTTGTCTCCTTCAAGAATCTCAGCTGCCTCTCCCAAGGCTGCGGACATTAATCCTCTTAAAAGACCTAGGCAAACCACCGAACAAGATTCAGTAAAAAAAAGAAAAACCGAAGCATTCCCCCCTTTCCAAGGAGAAGTTCTTCAAAGCGACGGACATTTACTACAAAAGCTTAGCGGCTATCTCAAGCAAACGGGCGCGAATTTGGCAATATGGGTGATCGAAAATAATGGGAGTGTCGAGTTCATGAAATTCGTCACTCAAAAACTTAAAGCAAATCCTAACGGACCCAATGAGAGCGGACAAACACCGCTTCTCATTGCAACTGAGAATCAAGACATACCGATGGTGAAAGCCTTGATTGATCTTGGCGCTGATCCTAATCAAGTCAATGAAATCACACGTGAAAACCCTTTGTTTGTCGCAACAATAAATGGTCATCACGAATTAATCCGAATTCTAGTGGAATACGGAGCCGATCCCACGCTCGCGGACAATATCACTGGTGATATTCCTCTTCATGGCGCAGTTTTAGCTGGAAACATGGGAACAGTTGAACTTTTTGTTAACGAATTTCACGTTGACCCAAATAGCTTCAATAAAATTACAGGAGAAACGCCTTTGCTACTCGCCGTAAATGATAAAAATTTTGCAATGACAAGACATCTCGTTAAAAAGCTTGGTGCAAACCCTGATTGCGCAAATCAAAACACTCACACTACTCCTTTGTTACGTGCAATTGAAGACAATTGCATAGAAATGGTACGTGTTTTAGTCAGCGAGCTGGGAGCGGACCCAAATCTTATCGACACAGAAGGAAGGACTCCTTGGATAGAAGCAACAGCTTCAACCCATTGTGAACTTGCCAAAGAGCTCGAATCTTTAGGAGCCAATGTAGAATACGGCAGGGAATATCTTGACAGAATTTATTTAGCTCATGTTTGGTCCATTGAAGGAGAATCTGTTTTGGGTGGACATAAATTCAATTTAGGAGGATTACCTCCAGAATATTCATTAGCAAAAATTTCCGAACATCTCGAGCTCTTCTCCAGTAACCACTCCACCCCATTATCCTTAGATGAATTGAAAACAATTAAAGAAACCATGAATTTAGCATACCCTTTTGTCAATCTATCGGCGGATGAAATTTTTGATAGAATCCAAGCAAGAAAGCCTTATGCCATGGTTGTAAATGCTGAAGAACACGCTATCGGTATTATTTTTCGTGAAGGTGAAATCGTGGTATGCAACCGCGGATATGGATCAACGGCATATGCGATTGAATTTTTTTCCTACGATGCTTCTAATCTGACAATAGAAGTAATTGATCAATTGAAAGTACAGTTTGATACAGTGGACTCTCTTTTTGAGTTGCTCAGCTCATTAAATACCATCTATTTAGGTGGAATCCCTCAAAATGATCAATATGCAAACAATTGCTCATGGAAAACATCAAAATCGATTCTATACGTTGTTTTTTATATTGTTTTAGAAAATCATGAATTATCCCGCGACATTTATAAAAAGCTGTCTGAATCAGCAAAGACCTTATCCTATGATTCTTACTTAAGATCTTCTCCTAACCCAGATCACAAACTCATTGAAGCGATTAGAAAAAAGCAAATTGAAAAAGAAGAGATCGACTATGCCACATATTTACTTTTCAACATCAACTTTGAAAAGGAGTTCTTCAATGACAGATGAAATTGCTCGGAGCGAGAATCGAACTTGTTACTAGTGCTCTGTAAACTTAATTTTTGCATTTTTTTGTGATGAGAGTTATAGTTTCAGTTTTTGATAAACTTTTAGTCAGGAACTGTTATGGCAAAACCACAAAAATACAGAGTCGTTCTTTCAGAAAAAGACAGATCTCAATTAGAAAAGATCACTAA
Organism: Candidatus Rhabdochlamydia sp.; assembly: GCA_030043495.1. Taxonomy (GTDB): domain Bacteria; phylum Chlamydiota; class Chlamydiia; order Chlamydiales; family Rhabdochlamydiaceae; genus CAJCIW01. Next base: position 35 of record JASHXO010000188.1, on the reverse strand, counting down.
ACAAGGTAAGACGTCTGCACGAGTGATAAAACGAG
>JASHXO010000187.1 GCA_030043495.1 Candidatus Rhabdochlamydia sp. | reverse complement strand
TTTCATGATCCATCCAAACCGCCACTTCCTCGACCGGTACTTTTGTCTTGCCTGGTTTATCCATTGATGGAAAAGAGAATTGCAACTCGCTATGTCGATCGCGAAAAAATCCCCCATCTTGGGGAAGTCAGCAAAGAAGCCCATGAGCAAATCAATGAAATCTTCCTCCCCTTTTTCCATCTTTCACGAAGGATGAAAGGAAGCCTGATCTCCATTCTTACTTCGCAGTATCGCTTAACTCCTCTGGAGAAAAAGAAAGGGCGGCGTATTCGCGTCCCTAATGACCCCGAATTTTCTCATGCGCTTAAATTCTTCGAAGTTCGTTGCGCGCTCGAACCTGCCTTTCAAACGATTTGGGAAGAATGGATACATGCCATGCAAGCCCCTGAGCAATATCGCACTCAACGAAGAAAACGGCGCAAACGAACGTCCGATTCTACTAAAACGCGGCCGGACCAAGAAAGTTAATAATCATGACTCATGATCAATTCATTCACAGATTAAATTTGCACCCTGCAATTGAGATTGCTCACACGGGTCCAGATTTTTCTTCCGGTCCTTTGCCCGCACTTTTTTATTTCGCTTTATCTGCACAAGATAGTCTTAGCCTAGATCCATTCAATCAGCCGGTCGCTTATCTCTCTTCATTGCCTCTGCGCATTTTTTCCATGACTTTGCCAGGGCATGAAAATAATTTACCCCCAACACAAGCGCTTAACTTCTGGGCAAATGAGATCGCCCAAGGACATAATCTCATTGTTGAATTTGTCGAAAAAATCAGGTTAGCCGTCGAAATACTTCTAGATCAAAATATCTTGACCCCCGACCGGATCGCCGCCGCAGGCCTTTCGCGGGGAGCTTTTATCGCTACGCATGCTGCGGCATCGATCGATCAATTTCGTTGGATTCTCGGATTTGCCCCGTTGACTGATCTCTCTTTTGCTAAAGAATTTCAAGATTTGCATCAAGATCCCCTTGTCAAATCATTGAAACTCGAGCATTGCATTCCTTCTATTATCGATCGAACTTTGCGTTATTACATCGGCAATCACGATACACGTGTGAGCACAAGGCGATGTTTTGATTTTGTGGAAAAATTTGCGCAAATCTCTTTCGACTCAATGATTCGTTCCCCTCAAATGGAATTAATGATTAGGCCTTCGATCGGGCGCGATGGGCATGGGACCTCTAAAGAAGTTTTTCACGATGGAGCACAGTGGATCGCGGAAAAATTGGGAGCTGTCAATGTCTTGTGATCTATTTATATTTGCAGGAGAAAAAAGCGGCGATCTGCATGGTGAAAAACTGCTGCAGGCCCTTTATGCAAAAAATCCTCATTTAAAAATTGTCGGCGTAGGCGGGCCGAAAATGCGCTCTCAAGGAATGGACTGCATTTTGCCCATGGAAGAATTTCAGGTCATGGGATTCATCGATGTCTTCATCGCTCTGCCAAAACTCATCCGCCAGTTTTACTTCATCGCAAATCAAATTCAACAGCTAAAGCCAAAGGCTGTAGTCACAATCGATTACCCAGGCTTTAATTTGCGAATGGCAAAACATTTAAGAAAAAAAGGATTTGAAGGAAAACTTATCCATTTCATTTGCCCATCTGTTTGGGCTTGGGGGAAAAAGAGAATTCCCCTCATGGCAGAAACCCTCGATCTGCTCTTGTCGATTTTCCCTTTTGAAAAAGATTTGTTCGCAACCACTGCTTTGGACGTCGCTTATGTCGGACACCCGCTCATTGAGCGCTTAAAGCATTATTCTTACAAAACCCTGCTCTTCCCTTTAGATAAAAAAATCGTCGCCCTGTTTCCTGGAAGCCGTAAAAAAGAGATCGAACGCAACCTTCCTTTGTATCTCGATGCTTGCCGCGACCTTTTGAAAAAAGATCCTGAATTACAGATCGCTCTTTCAGTTTCTGAAGAGCGTTACCGTCTGCTCATTTTGGAAATCATAAAAGCTAAAGGCTGGCAAGAAGCAGAAATTGGTTTCGTTCCCATCGATTATTCCTATGAACTCATGAAAGCGGCCTTTTTGGCCATTGCCAAATCAGGGACAGTCACTTTAGAACTTGCTTTGCACCGCGTTCCCACGGTCGTGACTTATGGAGTTTTCTATCTCGATAAAATCATCGCTTACGATATCCTGCGCATCCGCCTTCGTTTTTATTGTCTTGTCAATATTATCGCACAAAAAGAAGTTTTTGCTGAATTGATCGGCCCTCAGTTAACTCCAACCAGCCTCAAAGAAAAAATAGAAGCCCTCCTCGACGCATCTTATCGCGCAAAGATACAACGCAATTGTGAACTGCTTATTAAACAGCTCGGAGACAAAGAAACTGCAACCGCTGCTGCAACAGAGATCTTAGAGCATGTTTACAAATTACTATAAGTTTGCTTTTTGCGACTTTTTTCGTATCTTCTAACGCCGCTTCTTGCCCTACTTTATTTAAGTATGCGCTTCGAAGCGGCATAGTCCTAAACATACTCTTAGACTTTATTTATCCAATTTAGTGCTCTGTAAACTTAATTTTTGCGGTTTCGGCTACGTCAAAGCCCCGGGGTTAAACGATCGTAAAGCTAGCTGTATTGAATTAATACAGCGCGCTTTACGATC
>JASHXO010000186.1 GCA_030043495.1 Candidatus Rhabdochlamydia sp. | reverse complement strand
TCTCGATTTTAAAAAATTGGCAAAAATATTCAAAAGAAACGAAAGCTAACTTGACCCCATTTGATATACAAAATTGGGCGATTGGTCTCAATAAATCCGATCTTGAATTAAAAACGCAAGTGAACGCTTTTTTAAAAGATTTTCGCGCCGAAGGCGGCTTCTCTGAGCTCGCGAACAAATACTTCAGACAACAGCAGGAGTACCTTAAGCAGCAAGGCATTCCCTTTGTCTTTGACGCGACTGGGCAGTAAGCAGATTAATAAATGCGAAGTTGACGATTTAAATCTTTATAAGAAATTTCAATTTGAACTTTTCTATAAAGATTTAAGAGGACTTGCTTAGCTGCTTTTTCGAGGAAGAGACAGATTCTTGCAGGCTCCATTTATCGAGAAGTTTAAAGTAAGAGCCATCTTTTTTCATCTTGGCAAGCCCATCATTGAAACCTTTAACAAGGTTGGGCGTGGCATTGTGTTTTGTAATTAATCTTAATCCTTCATCGTTAAGCGGCCCTGTGGCGATTTTAAGTTCTCCTTGATAGAGGTCTCGGCAATAAGCCACTGCAGAGAGAATATCGATCAAAGCTCCATCAACAATGCCAATTAGAATATCATTTAGGGCTTTGGGAACCGAATCGTAGTCACGGATTAAAACACCTTGGCTTTTTTCCAAAATCAAAGCGCTGGTGGATCCCGAGATGACAGCAATTTCTTTTCCGTTCAAATCATCTAAAGACTGGATCTTTGATTGGACAGGCACGACAAGGACAGGCCCCAGAGGCAGATAGATATCGGAAAAGTCGAACAATGACTTGTTAAAGATGTACGGAGTCATCGACGAGAGGATCGCTTCATATTGATCCTTTTGCAATCCTTCCATCAGATCATTCCAGTGTGCACTCACCTTTACAAAAGGAATTTTTTCAATCTTGCCAATTTCTGTAAGAAGCTCTGTAGAAAAGGCGGTCACGTTGTTATTTCGACTGCCCAAATCAAGTGGGAACCAATAGGGATCGACCCCAACGCGGCGTCCACCATTCGAGCTTTTACTGCAGCTGAGCAGAGTGAGCAGAATCAAAATCAAAAATGAAGAAACCGTATTATACATCAAGCTCACGTCTAAAAATGGATTTTGATAGTTCGGGATTACTTTTTTTGGTAAGATGGCTATTTTTTTCTGGAAGCGAATATGACCATACAAAAATATCAACATCAAATCAAACAAAATTTATGCTTAGAAAGCAGCTTAGAGCACGATAAAGCAAGATTAATGCTAATCATGAATAGTATTCCAAGGGAAATCTGGCTGACAATTGTTTCAGAATTGCACACGCGCAAAGATCTCATCAACTTTGGCTTAGTGAATAGATCGTGCTATATCCTATCTATTGATGCTCCTGGATGGAATTTGTTTTTGGGAAGCTATTTTCCCCATTACAAAAAAAATATAAACAAATCATTTAAGCAGTCCTTTCGAGAGCTAAAGGGAATAGAGAGCAACATAAAAAATAATAGATATTATTCTTATATCCTTGATCGTGACAATTATGCATTCGGGAAAATAAATTTAATTTCAACGAGCGACCATGGAAAATATCTCATTACGACCTTCAAGGATAAAACGATTCAGGTTTGCGATATTGAGAACAAAAAAATCTTGCAAACATTTGATTGTGGTTATGACTTAGAGGAAATTCAGTGCACAGGCGAGCGAGTAATTGGTAGATTTAAAGGTGAATTTAAGATCTGGGATGTTCCAAGTGGAAAGCTGATTTTCGAAATCCATAATAACGAAGATACAGCACAGATCTGCCTGTGGGAAGAGAAGTTGGTTGTACCCATAGGAGAAAATGATGGTTACACAATTCAGTTGTTTGACCTTCAAAATGGAAAATTGTGGAAAAAGTTACAAATTCATGATGGCCGTTGTTATAGGATACATATCCACGGCGAACACATTCTTATCTCGCATTCGCATTCTGTAAAAATTTGGGATCCAGGGACAGAAAAGATATTACGAACAATAAGTGATCCTAATTATCGTAATTATAGTCACATTAATGTGATCAAAGATAGAGTTTTTGTAATTTCAGATCATTCTGAAGTTAGAAATTCTGCTATCAACATCTTTAATTACGACACTGGTGAAAAGTTAAGAACTATCGTAGTAGGCGCAGATACAAAGGACATTTGTTCTTTAGCCATTTATAAAGAAGAGATTCTGATCGTAGGGTGCCGCGATCCTAATGGCACAATCCATTTCTTCAACCTAAAGGAAAACAAAGGAATAAAAAAGATCCATTTAGGTAGCCCGATCTCTGATCTTCTACTTTATGGAGACCAACTCCTGATAAATGACGCAAGAGAAATGAAAGTCTGGAATCTTGAAGATCAATTTATTTTGCATAGTTATAGTAAGAAGATCGTCTGGAATGAAAATGGGTTTTCTTGGGTTGGAGTGGGCCGTTGTGGATATTTCGACTATCAACAGGGCAAGTTCTTTTTGAAGAATGATCCCTTAGGAGTCGAGATCAAAGATTTTAATGCCCCTTCAAGGGCACCTTATTCCCTTTTTGTTCTTAAGGAAAATCTCAACGTTTTGAAGCAGATGGCCGATGCTGAGGCTCATTTTTTACGCGACACTGTTCAGCAATTAGCTGCAACAATTCATCCTGATTTTAGACAACGCCTATCTCAACATTTTTACAAATTATATTCTTTCTATCATCGCTTAACCCCTCAGGCATCAGAAAGAGAAATATCCACTTTATCCCTGGAAATTATTTCTCGAGTGCAGATAGAAGTTTGCATTGAAGTATTACTGCAAGACTCAAAAGACCGTCTTCCTATTTTTCATAAACTTTGTCAACTGACTCTCAAAGACCAATACGTTAATCAGATATTTTGGAAAATCTTAGGAAAAAACCTTCTATATCAATCATGGCTTTCCAGTTTGCGACTTCCCCGTTCATCCAACGTTCAATTCCAGATAAAATCTAACCCATTAGCATTGGAAAATCAAGTTCTAGAATTTAAAAACTGCTTAAAAGAGTATTGGGGCAACGATCTTTGTCTACTGCTTGAAAATCTTGGGATTGTTCTAGAAGAAGAATATCAGCATCGCTTGAGTTGTTCTTCTCGTGATTTAGCTGAAAGAGGAATTTTGTCTCCAAACGATCTTCAAATCATTTTTGATTCTCCTTTTTTTCAATGCATTCAACCTTGTGAACAATTGACAAAATCAAAGAAAAGGAAAAGATCTTCATTGGAAAATACAACTTCTTCCCAATCTCACACGATCCACAATAACGAAAAATTGGACCGATTGCGCTCTTATCTCCACCAACCCCTTGCGATTCAGAAATGGAAAATATTACACGCTAACGCGATCCATGATTTGTCTACACTTATAAAATTATATCCTTCAATAAACTTCTTCCATTTGGAGCACTCTCAATATATACTGCACCTGAGCTCAGGCTAGCAACCTGAGTTTTGGGTTCATTTTATAGAGTCTTATCGCGTCTTTCGGGCGATTTCTGTTCCTTTCGATGCGGCCATAGGCACCTTCGGACTATTGTCCGCATCGAAAGGAACAGAAATCGCCGCGAAATCCACGACAATCCTCTATGAAAAGCAACCCAAAACTCAGGTTAGTATGAAAAAAAAAGCTTATCTTCTTGTCAATTTTGGTGGACCTCGCGACTTAAACGAAATAGAGGAATTTTTAATTGAACTACTGACAGACAAGGAAGTTCTGCGTACTCCTTTTCCGGATTTTCTGCACCGGATATTGTTTACGCGAGTGGCAAAAAAAAGAACGAAAAAAGTTGCTCCTGATTATGCATTGATTGGAGAAAAATCTCCCATTTTCGAGGACACGGAAGCCATTGCTGAAAAAGTGGGCCAAAAAATTGGTGCTGAGGTGATGGTCTTTCATCGTTATTTGTCAAAGACCCATGCTAAATTTATCGAGAAAATTGAGAACTTAAGCGATGTCGAAAAGATCCGTGTCTTTCCCATGTTTCCTCAGTTCAGTTATGCGACAACGGGAAGCATTGCCCTGTGGTTCAAAGCCCATTTCTCTGCTTTAATTGTCAATAAATTATCATGGGTCAAGTCCTATCCCGATGAACCTTCTTATATCCATGCTTTTGAAACGTGCCTGCGAGATTTTATTGTAGAAAAAGGATTGAGAGAAGAGGAAACAGTTCTTCTATTTTCCGCGCATGGCCTTCCCCAAAAATTTATCGATACTGGAGATCCGTATGAAAGCGAATGCTTACTTACTTTTACGCAATTGAAACAGCATTTTCCTCAAGCCCTTGCCAAATTGAGCTATCAATCCCAATTTGGAAAAGAGGAATGGATCCGTCCTTATACAGCGGATGCTTGTAAGACGATTGATGAATGGGGGAAAGAACGAAAAAATTGCGTGGTCGTTCCTTTGAGCTTCACGTCCGACCACATTGAGACTCTTTATGAGATCCAAGAATTGTACCTTCCCTTGATTCGCAAAGCCGGGATGCAGGCCTATCGTTGTCCTGCGCTCAATCGGAGGGAAGAATGGATCGATTCGATCGCTGCACTTTTCCAAGGGCAGCAAGAAATAAAAAACTCAATGCTGGTTCGAAAAAAAACATGGATTCCGAAGCGATTCCAAGCACAAGAAATCAGGAGAAATTTTTTCAATTGCTGTATTGGCGTTGTTGCGTAAATGCATTTCTTAACCACCGAGAACAACGCCATTCTTATTGCTATATTAACCTATGAAAATAGCGCGCAGAGCATAAAAGAGCAGTATGCTCATTGCGGCGCTTGCGGGAATGGTGATGATCCAGGAAAGGATAATGTCGCGAAGCATATTGAGATTCAAAGCTCGCATGCCCCGCGCCAGCCCGACTCCCAACACAGCGCCGACGAGGCAATGCGTCGTGGAAATTGGCAAACCGAGCTTAGAAGCAATCAAAATCGTCGTTGCAGCACCAAATTCAGCACAGAAACCGCGTGTCGGTGTGAGCTCCGTAATTTTTTTGCCGATCGTTTCGATGACACGCCAACCCCAAGTCGCCAGACCGACAACGATGCCGAGTCCTCCAAATGCTAATAACCAAGAAGGAATAGTAGCAACATCGGAGATGATCCCATTTTTAATGACGTCAAGCACTGCAGCAACCGGTCCGATTGCATTAGCGACATCATTGGCACCATGGGCAAATGCAACGAAACATGCGCTTAAAATCTGCAGGTAAACGAACATTTTTTCGACAGAGCGGTATTCCGAAGCGCGTTCTGAAAAACTTGTCTCTTGGCGCATTTGATTTGAAAGTTCGCGGACTTCATCGAGAAGATGACTGACTTTGTCGTGAGTAGCATCAAAAGAGGCCACTTGGACTCGCTGCAAATGTTTGATCGCTTTTTCCAAGCTGACAACTGTTTGTGGAAGATAACGCGAAGGGGGGCGGGTATCGATCTCGGGAAGAGGAATTCTGCGTACAAAAAGATAGGCGATCGCGCTTGCAGCAATTCCGATAATGATAGAGAGCCCTAAGGCCTCGGAGAAACTGATGTTGAGATTGAGGTTTTGCAATCCATTAAAGATTAAACTAAGTGTAAAGGTGCTTAAGACAATGAAGACAAGGAGGGGGATGAACTTTTTGGTCGCTTCTGTGGGATTCATCGCGTAGAGAATATTGCGCTGCAAAATACTAAAAACAAGATAGGAAATGATTGCCGAAACTACAGGCGAGATAATCCAACTTAAAGCGATGGATCCGACCTCGACCCATTGGATCGCATCAAAGCCGCCGATCAAAGCGCCAAATCCTAAAATTGCGCCAACTATGGCATGGGTCGTTGATACTGGCCAGCCAAAATAGGAAGCAATCTGGAGCCAAATGCTCGTTCCAAACAAAGCAGCGCACATTCCCAGAATCAGAATCAGCGGTTCTGTGATGAACATGTCAGTATCGATCAGCCCACGCTGCATTGTTTCAGATACGTTAGCTCCGACAAAATAAGCGCCGCTAAATTCGAGGATCGCAGCAACGAGCACGGCTCTTCTCAAGGTCAAAGCGCCGGAACCGACCGATGTGCCCATCGCATTGGATACGTCATTAGCGCCGATATTCCACGCCATGTAGAAACCAACGATGAGCACCAGAAATTTTAAAATGACTTCGATTTCCATTCCTTGACTATTTTAATTCCAAAATCATACGAATGCGGTTAGCAAGCCGTTCGGAAAGATGGGAAATCGCACCAACTTCTTCGATTAGGCGCATCCAAAGAAAAAATGCCGGAACGCTTAAGGCATCACCGTGAGTGAAAAGCTGCTTCATGAAAAGCTGTCGCATCTTATCCGCTTCGTGCTCTTTATATGCTGTTTGTTCAACCATCGATTTGACTTTTTCCGCTTCGATGCCTCCGAAAGAGGATTCCAGCAATTCATCGATCTCTTCGATAATCTGTTTAGCATCGAGAAAAACAAGTTCATTTTTGCGAAAAAAAGCGACCAAATCTTCAGTAAAATTGCGAAAACTTTCTAAAGGACGCAAAGTAAGAAGGTTGCCGATATCTTCAGCTTTGTCGGCAATGCTGTCCTGAACAGCAAGAATTTCGAGAAAATGTGCTCGGTCAATGGGAAGAAATAAACTTTTAGGCAAATGATTCCGGATATCATTTTTTGTCAGATCGGCTTCATGTTCCATTCGCGAAAGATCGGCGACGAGCTTTTCAATTTTTTCCATATCCATCTTGGAAAGAGCATTGAAAATATTGGAAAGCCTCTCGACGCAAAGCGCTACTTTTTTCATATGGCTTTGTAGCGGGGCAAATGGGGACTTTCCAAAGAGTCTCGCGATGTTGAGCATATATGCAACTTTATGAACCAAGAGAACAAACAGCTATTTTAGGCAGTTGTCTTAAACTATGCAAGATTTGATTTTGATCTTCTTGGAACAGCCTCATTAAAATTACATAAATTCTTTCAAATCTTTTCTCCGCACGTGCACAGACATGCGCAGAGCTGTAGAAAATCAAAGAATCTTAATGATTGTCGATCACATCGATCACTTTGTGAAAAGTCATAGGCTGGTTTTTATTTTCACGATCGACAGAAATATGCGCTGCAGCACAATGGTGAACAGTTTGAATTTCCTCATCCAAGATGTCGCTCAATAATGTGGCAATCGCTTTTCCATGAAAAAAGACAATCACCGTTTGATCGGGATGTTCTTGTGCAATGACAAAAAGTTCGTTTTTAATACGATTGAGCAGGTGGTTATTCGTTTCAACTCCAGGAGCAAAAGGAATATCCCAACGTTTTTCACGCTCAGGACAAATTTTGAAAAGTTCCTTTTGTTTCTGAATGTACCCCTTAATAATGCTATCCTCGATAGACATGCCATCGATGCTTCCAAAATCAGCCTCACGCAATCCAGCATTTTTAAAGACGGGCAGATTGTATTTTTCAGCTGTGGCAAGAGCGGTCGTATAGGCGCGGTCAAGGTCGCTAGAATAGATTGCCCCAATCTCGGGAAAGATATGCACGATCGAATCCGCGAATGCTCTAGCTTGGGCGATCCCTATGTCATTCAGGGGAATATCGACATGGCCTTGAATGCGGTTTTCTTTGTTCCAATCGGTTTGGCCATGGCGCACAAGTAGCAGTTCTGTGGCGGCCCAAGATTTCGAAATGGAGCAAAGAGAAAGAAGGAGAAGTGAGAAGAAAATCAGTCGCTTGTCCATAGAAAAAAATTCAATCGGGTTATCCTTTTTGGAAGATCACTTTTTTTTCATTATCTGTCATCTCGCGAAATGTCCCTTCCAGAATAGGACCGAGGCGCAAGCCTCCAATTCGGATTCGGGACAGTTCCAGGATTTCGAGGCCTGCATTTTGCACGAGCAAGCGCACCTCGCGTTTTTTGCCTTCTTTAACGACAATTTTCAATGTCCCTTTGCGGACTTTTTCGACTTTGACAGGTTTGATCCAGCTATCCTCGATATATGTGCCTTTTAAGATGGCCTTGAGATGAACGTCGGTGATTTCCTGCACAGTTTTTACGAGATATTCTTTGGCGATATTCGAAGAAGGATGGATCACTTTATTGGCAAAATGGCCATCATTGGTGACGAGAAGAAGGCCAGTGGTATCACGGTCTAATCTTCCCACAGTGAAGAGGCGCAAGTTGAGGTGGGCAAAAAGATCGATGACGAGCTTTTTCGTCCCAATGCGTGCACTCGAGCACACAAAACCATGAGGTTTGTTTAAAATGTAGTAAACTTTTTTTTCTTCGCCTTTGATCGATTCGTCGTCGACTAAAATGACATCGGAGTCCCAATTAACAAGCGTTTGAGGGACTTTCTCGACAGTCCCATTGACTTTGACCCTGCCTTCAAAAATAAGCTTCTCAGCAGCGCGACGCGAGGCCACGCCGGCAGCGGCGAGAGCTTTACTTAATCTTTTTTTCTTTTCCATAGGGAAAGATTTTATCTCAGAGTCTCTATAAAACACAATGGTTTAAAATTTTTATTTGGTTTTATATTTTCTATCGGAATGTTAGACTTAGTTTCCATGAGGGTATCTATGACAAAGAAAGCTGCAAAGTTAATTATGATGCGACATGGGGAATCGGAATGGAACCGGCAAAATCTATTTACCGGATGGGTCGATATCCCTTTAAGCGTGAAAGGAGTAGAGGAAGCTATCGAAGGCGGAAAGAAGATTGCGCACATTCCGATCGATGTGATCTTTACTTCATCGCTGATTCGGGCCCAAATGACAGCGATGCTCGCGATGATGAATCATTCCAGTCGCAAAATACCCTGCGTCCAACATCCCAACGAAGGGAAGCTTGAAGAATGGGCAAAGATCTATAGCGAGACTGCAAAAGAAAGTGTAATCCCTGTTTATAATGCTTGGGAATTGAACGAGAGGATGTACGGCCGTTTACAAGGAATGGATAAACAAGAAATGCGGGAAAAATTCGGGATCGAGCAAGTGCACATTTGGCGCCGTAGTTTTGGTGAAGCTCCGCCTGAAGGAGAAAGTCTTGCCATGACAGCAGCGCGGTCCATTCCTTATTTTAAAGAAAGAATCATGCCGATCTTGAGAGAAGGGAAAAATGTCTTCGTTTCGGCGCATGGCAATTCATTGCGTTCGATTGTGATGTTTCTCGATAACTTGACAAAAGATCAAGTCGTTCATTTAGAACTAGCCACCGGGGAACCCATTCTCTATACGTTTACCAGAGACACTTGGAGCAAAGATGGTCAGTAGAGCTTATCTCGATCATCATACTGCGACGCGTCCATCACCAGCTTCGATCGAAGCCATGCTTCCGTTTTTCCGTGACCATTGGGGCTCAACAACTGCGCCGCATCAGATGGGACAAGAACTTTTTCCTGCTTTGAATCGAAGCCTGGAATCCATTTTAGATGTCCTTGGAGCAAAAGACGAAGACAGATTTTATTTTTTTTCTTCAGGCGGCGAATCGATCAGCCAACTCTATCAATCGCATTATTTTGATCACATTCGCAATACCGGCAAAAATCATATTGTCACAACAAACATTGAAGAAGCTCCCATCTTGATGTCCTTAAAACGTCTCGAAGAACTGGGCTGTGGAGGAAAAATCCTTCCTGTCAATGCACAAGGACAGCTCACTAAAGAGATATTGGACGAAGCTCTGCGTCCACGGACTTCCTTAGTTTCGATCTCATGGGTCAATGGGCTGACAGGCGTAGTCCATCCTATCGCTGATCTGGCCGAAGCTTGCCATGCGAAAGATGTGCGCTTGCATGTCGATGCCAGTTACGTGATCGGAAAAACTTACTTTCGCTTTGAAGATTTAAACATCGATTTTTTGACGTTCGATGGAAGTTTATTGCATGCTCCCAAAGGCACCGCTGGTCTGATCGTCAAAGAAAAAACACTCTTCTCCCATTCGATCTCTTCTATGATGGGAACGCCTGTCGGACAGGTTGTTGCCTTGGCTCAAGCCTTAGAAGAAGGAAGATCGATGTTCGACCATCTCTGCTTGGAAACGGCACGGCTTCGCGATAAATTGGAAAAGGGAATTCTAGAGGGCTTTCCCGAAGCTGTCATCTTATTCCAAAAAGCGGAAAGACTGCCCAATTGCTGTGCTATTGCTTTTCCTGGAGTTGTTGCCGATGCCCTTTTATTTTTACTGAATCGCAAAGGAGTATATGCTTCTCTAGGAGGCGGACATTGTCAAAAACTTTCGCATATCCTCGTGGCATGCGGCATTGATGAGACTTTGGTCCAATGCGCACTTAGTTTCAGTCTTTCTTTTGAAACTAAAGAAGAGGAGATCGACTATGCAATCAAAACAATTGTCGAATGTGCGCGTAAATTGCAGGGACTCAGTCACCATTTACTGAGGAAAGACGCATGAGCCATCGCAAATTCATCCTTTCTTTTCCTTGGTCTCGTTATAGCAAAAAGCTGATTCATAAAATTGAAAACCCCCGCCATGGCGGTATTTTTTCCCATGAAGAAGCTCGTGAGCGCGGGATGCGACTTGTTATTGGAAAACAAGGCGATCCGGAAGATGGCAATGTTGTGGGTCTCTATCTTCTCATCGATGAAAGTGACGGAGTGATCGCTGACGCGAAATTTCAAGCATTTGGACAATCTGCACTCTTTGGGGCTGCCGAAGCTGCTTGCGAAGTTCTCATTCGCAAGAACTACGATCAAGCGCGGCGCCTTACAGCGGATTTGATTGACAAACAGGTCCGCGATAAGAATGACGTTTCCGCATTTCCTGAAGAGACTTACACTCATCTCAATCTCGTTCTGGATGCGATCGAACAAGCTGCTGAACAATGTTTAGATATTCCCTTCGCTGAAGCATACGTGCCGACTCCTCTTGAGGCAAAAGGAGAATATGGTGAAGGTTATCCTGGTTGGAATCTTTTAAGCCGTGAACAAAAAATTGCCGTCATTGAAGAAGTCATTGCGACCGAAATCCGGCCTTATATCGAACTGGACGCAGGCGGCGTTCAGATTGTCGACCTCATTAATGATCGGGAGCTCATTATTGCTTATGAAGGGGCATGCACATCATGCCATTCGGCAACGGGCGCGACTTTGAATGCCATTCAAGAAATCCTCAGAGCAAAAGTGGACAAAAATCTGCTGATCGTCCCAGACGCTTCTTTTCTTTCGAATTCATGACAAATCACATGCGACGCGAAAGCCTGTATCAGCCTGACAGGAATGAAGATCGAAAAGCGCGCGCGACGAAATGGCAAGCTCGCTCGGTGGACTATTATAAGAACCCCCTTTTGTCACTCTCTCCAATTCAGATCCATCGCTGACCCATTCACGGATGTTTCCGCTCATGTCGTAACAGCCATATGGACTTGCGGCATTTTGGCTTTTGTAGTTCTTCCCGCCCTTGGTGAAAACAGTTTTTCCATTATAGAAGCCAATGGGTGTTGTCCGATTTTCATCGTATTCTCGCATGCCTTCGCGAAAATTTGCCCAAGTTGAATCGATTTCATTTTTTCCGAATCCATAGAGAAAACGTGAAAGAGGCTCATTTTCGTCCAGAATCGGCATGCCCGCAGCTTTCTCCCATTCTGCTTCCGTTGGCAATCTAAAGCCATTGTCGCGACAATAAGCGACAGCTCCATTCCAATTGACTTGGACTACAGGGTGCATTTCTGTTCCTTTGAGCGGACTGAAAACGCATTGTTCTTTAGAAATCAAAGCTTGAATTTGGTTTGTCGGAGCGCTCCAGTGCGTCTTGAAGAGAACTCTGTCTCTCGAATCGAGGACGACGCCGTGTTTAGAGAGCTTAATTTTTTTCTCTAAGAGAGCTTGGTTAAGCCAATCCGCATACTGCTCATTGGTCACAGGATCCGCAGCGATCAAAAAAGCACCTAGATCAATAATTCTGACCACTTGTTCGTTTTCATGTTCAATAGGCCCCCCGACAATGGTAGGACCGGGAGGAATGAGTACCATGGCTTGAGCACATCCTCCTCCGCAGACTCCCCAGCGTTTCCCTTCTTCTCCTGCACTCTTATCGGGATCTAATTTGATTTTTCCAGTGGCAGCTTCTCTCTGTTTATCTAACGGATAAATCAACGCGATATTCAAAGGTAAAACGATTTCCTTTTTTTGCATCTTTTCTGCTAAGGAGTGAAGTTCTGCTGAAGATTGGATTAATAGGGGCAAAGGTTCAGAAGGCTTGGAAAAAGGTTTGGCTTCCGTTGCTAACTGCATCTGCTCAGCTTTTGCTCCGAGGGATTGAGGTGTAGAAGTTTGGGAAGCAGCTGTTATTTTTTCATTTTGCCCCATTTGACTCAAAACTGCTTTCTCTGAGGGAGTAGCAGACTTTTGCGTTTCGGGGGATGTAGACGGTCTGCCTTCCTTTCCCAGTGCAAGAGAGAGAAGAGTCTTAGTTTCTCCTTCTTTAAGCATGAGTTTAATTTGATCGGCGACTTTATCTAGATTTTGCTGAAGTTGGTTTTGAATCTGATTCAACAGCTGTTCCGACTTAGCTTTCAACATGGTTGCTGCAATTAATGGATTTTCAAATGAAAGTTCACTTTC
>JASHXO010000185.1 GCA_030043495.1 Candidatus Rhabdochlamydia sp. | reverse complement strand
TTCAATAGGCCATCAAGAATATGATTTTCCCTTAGCTTCTTTGCATGAAGATCCAGACCTCCGTTGGATCAAAGGAGCAAAAGAGGTCTTCAACACCGATGGAGTTCAATATGGAGGAACAGGCAAGTTTAGAAATACTTGGGCGACCATCAAAAGAGACTGCGCAGGGAATCCGACGCATTTCCGTTTTGCTTTTCCACCTTTGTCGCTGGTCGCTTTTGAAGAGACCTGGAATTAGTTTTTGAGTAGGTGGAATAGAATAGACGTCTCTAAGTCGTTCCAAATGCTTCCTGAATCGAGTTGACGAGAACTTCAAGGTCGTCGGCGATGTGAAGTTCTCCCCAGGATGGCCCGCCCTTACCGGGATCACGAGAGTTATGGTACACACTATTGTAGATGGTATCGCGCAGATTTTTTTCAAGAGGTGAAAGAATCTTATTCACGCGGGTTGCTTTAGTCGAGTAATCCAAAGATTGAAATCCGCTGTCGAAAACCAAATTCATGATTTCCGATGAGACTCGTTCTTGAAGAGGAATTTCGCAATCAGCGATTGCCTCATCTTTTTTGAGAGCAGGGGATGGTGTATCATATAAATTATCGGATGTTTCTAAAGAAGAGAGCTGATCTTCATTATTTTCTTGTTGCACAAGATGTGGCACATTGACATCCTGGATAGGATTCAAATCCGTTTTTTCTTCCAGTTCATCAGTGGCAATTTTCTCAATGATGGGCTTTGTGAATAGATGGGGCTGGCGGGAAGCTGCTAAAAGAACAGCTTGGGCCTTTTGTTTTGCTTCGTGTTTACCTTCATTGTGAAATCGATTCGTGCTGAAACCGTCAATGCGCGGACATCCCTTTATTTCCCAATAAGCAAAATAGATTGCTTCTTGTTCATGCTTTGGAAGATTGCCAAACTCGACCAGCGCTTGTTTTGGTTCTTTGTAAAAGAGCTGTGCACATTTCATCATTGTGAGAACATTATCGCCTTTTACAAGAGATTGCGAACGGAAGAGAAGATCAAATTGCGATTCTACGAGAAGATGTTCCAACCTTGTAGAAAGGCGATGGACCGCTTCTGCGCGCCTAACATTATTGCAGTGATACTTCACATCGAGATTGCCATCTTTTTCAAACGAAGCCCTGCCGAAATCTCCATGGATCCCGTAAGGTGAATCAAAAGAAACCCAGGCTTCGCGATATACACCATACTGAAAAGCTGGCGGCAATTCATGAAACAACTTCATCGCGTCCGGATTGTCATCTTCAAAGGCTTTGATCACTGGTGCAAAAGTCTTTTCAATAGCGCTTGGCACATTTGTTAACCGTTGCAAGTGCGTCTCTAAACTATCGCAATCGCGGATTGTCTGCAGGAGTGCTTTGCAAATGGGATGATCATAATCAAAAATAATGAGTCTTTTTGTAATGGCAATTCGCTGATCTTTTTGCATCACAGACCAGTCAATGCTAAAGGGAGAACCTAAGATAACACGGAAGTGGGCATTATCTGGAGAATAAAGCATATCTCCAGAATTAGGAGCTTTTATTTTTGATCGGGCATGGACATGGACATTCATCGGGCTGAGATGGTCAAAGGCAATGGCACCAAGTTCATGCGACTTTTCCAGTCCAACTTCAGGAAAAATCCCCATATTCACATCAAAAGAGGTATTGGAATCAGGGTGATTTAATTCTTTGCCTTGAACAAGAATTTTTTCTGGTCCCGGTAATGCATGGCGATGCGCCCAGGCATGTGAAGAATGGTTAAGAGAACGGCTGCGTTGATCATAAAATCGGCCATCGATTGCCGTCCATAAGAGATCAACTTCTTTTCCTTCAAGAGAACTCGTTTTTTCCAAGACAGCTTTCGGGACATGTTCCAATGCTTTTGGATCTAAACGGAAGCATGCAATGTTGCTTCCTATCTTGTGATATGTTGAAATGGTCGGAAAAGCCATTTTGTTATAGGCAGGACAAAGCGGGGAGGGAGGAATGTTCTGGATTGGGTTAAGAAATAAGCAGGTATCCTTAATGCCATTGACGAGAAAATGGTGAACGAGTTGAGCTCGAATCCGCAGTAAGTCTGTGAGCATAGCGTGACGATCATCCAGCATCAATGGGGCTTCGATCACAGTTCTGGCGATGCGATCGATCTCAAATTCTAATTCGAGTTTCTTAGAGTCTTTTTTACAGTGAAAGGCTTGTTCTTGTAATCCTTGAATTTGTTTTTGAAGGTCGGTTTTTGCAGTCATAATTCCTCTTTGTTTTATTATGAATAATAAATTAATCATATCAATTTTGAGTCTTGTAATTTGCGTGAAACTACGAATGAGGAGATAATTTCAACTAAACTCAATGGATTTGACTTGATTGGACATGAGTAAACTCCACATTGCTTATTTTCAGTCCAAACAAAATACTAGAAGGCGTGATTCTTTTCTATTGAGTTGTCCCTTAAAAGCATCAACGTGCTTTTTTAGGTTCAGGGGGCCCCGAGAGGGCGAGATGATTTTTTGTCTCCTCTGGAGGAGGCTCCTGTTCGACGAAGACAAGTTTGTCGCCTTCAGCAGAAACATTCCAGTTGCCGCCTTTGCCAGGATTGAGCAAAAGTTTTTCCGCGAGAGGATCTTCGAGATACTGTTCGATCACTCGGCGCAAAGGACGTGCGCCCATTTCGGGCTGAAAGCCTTTAGTGACGAGGAAGTCTTTAGCTTTGTCATCGAGGTCAAGTCCGATTTTTTTGCGTGAAAGCCGTGCTTTGACCTTTTTCACTTCTAGATCGATGACTTGGAACAAGTGGGCGCGGTCGAGCGGTTTGAAGATCACAATTCCATCTAAACGATTGATGAATTCGGGCTTGAAAGCTTTTTTGACAGAGCCTTCGATCTTTTCCTGCATCGATTTGAAATCGAGCATTCCTTCTTGAACCCCAAAGCCGACCTCAGTTGAGCGACGGATCAGGTCCGCGCCGAGGTTAGAGGTCATGATGATGATCGTATTGCGGAAATCGATCTTGCGACCGAAAGAATCAGTGAGGCGGCCTTCCTCCAAGATTTGCAAGAGGAGATTCATGACATCCGGATGCGCTTTTTCAATCTCATCGAAGAGTACGACGCAATAAGGACGTTGGCGGACTTGTTCAGTGAGTTGTCCTCCCTCTTCGTGTCCGACGTAACCTGGAGGTGATCCAGTCATCCGGCTAATGGCAAATTTCTCCATGTATTCGGACATGTCGACTTGAATGAGAGCGTCTTCGCCGCCGAACATATTGATCGCGAGCTGTTTTGCCAGAAGCGTTTTTCCAACGCCTGTTGGGCCTAAGAACAAGAATGCGCCAATGGGGCGGTTTGGGTCTTTGATATCCGCACGGCTGCGACGAATTGCTCTGCAGACAGTGCTTACAGCATCATCTTGTCCGACGATATTCAGTTTAAGGGCCTCTTCCATTTTGAGGACCTTGGTCGTTTCTCCTTCAGTAAGGCGAGTAAGGGGAATTCCAGTTTGCTTTGCAACAATTTGAGCGACCTCTTCCTCATCGACGATCACCTGATGCTCGTCCTTTTTACTTTCCCATTCATTGCGGATTTGCTGAAGGCGCTCGCGCAAGGTTTTCTCTTTGTCGCGCAATTTGGCTGCTTTTTCGTATTCTTGTTTGCCG
>JASHXO010000184.1 GCA_030043495.1 Candidatus Rhabdochlamydia sp. | reverse complement strand
ATCGATGAGATACGTAGGATCGTAAGAAGGATAGGGAATATAGGTCAAACTCTCGGTGCCACCAAGATGTTCCCAGGCTTCTTCAGCGATATGCGGTGCGAATGGATAGAGGACCTGCGTCAACATGCGCAACGCTGTTTTCGGATATTTAAGAAGTTGAGAGAAGGCATTGATAAACTCCATCATCTTAGCGATCGCTGTGTTGAACTGCATGGCTTCAATATCTTTTTCAACACCGTAGACTAGACGATGGCCGAGTTTGAGCGCTTCTTCGGTCTCTTCGTCGCAAACTTTGTTTGACATCACGAGATCGTAGAATCGATTTAAGAAGCGACGACAGCCGCTGACAGCTTCTGTATTCCAGACCTTTTCCTTATCAAAAGGGCCCATAAACATTTCATACAAGCGCAAGGAGTCAGCTCCAAAATCTTCGACCATGTCATCAGGAGTAACGCCATTGAGCTTTGATTTGGCCATTTTATCAATCTGGCTTAGCAATTTTTCATTTGTGCCAATCTGAAAATATTCTCCATTTTCTTCATGGACCTCTTCTGGAGGGACATATCCTCCGTTGGGATGTTGATAGGAACGCGTAATGACAAGTCCTTGATTGCGCAATGTCTGAAAGGGTTCTAAAGTGCTGACGTAACCGCAATCATAGAGGACCTTATGCCAAAATCGCGCATAGAGCAAATGGAGCACGGCATGTTCGACTCCGCCGACGTAAAGGTCGA
Source organism: Candidatus Rhabdochlamydia sp. (assembly GCA_030043495.1). GTDB lineage: Bacteria > Chlamydiota > Chlamydiia > Chlamydiales > Rhabdochlamydiaceae > CAJCIW01. The sequence goes on along the minus strand of JASHXO010000184.1, from coordinate 4,895 downwards.
CAGGCATCCAATAGCGTTCAATTTCTTTGTCCCAAGCTTCATTATCATTGTGAGGGTCGCAAAAACGCAAGTAGTACCAGCAAGAGCCTGCCCATTGCGGCATTGTATTGGTCTCGCGTTTTGCACTTTTGCCCGTTTTAAGGTCGACGATCTCGACCCAATCCTTCACTTTGGCAAGCGGACTGTCCCCTCTGGTGGAAGGTTTAAAATCGCTGAGTTGAGGTGGACAAAGAGGCAGTTCGTCGACGTCGAGGACACGTTTTGTTCCATCGGGAAAATGCAAGATCGGAAAAGGTTCGCCCCAATAGCGCTGACGTGAGAACAGCCAGTCTCTGAGTTTGTAATTGACTGTCCGTTCCCCTTTTTGATGTTTTTCCAGCCAGTCTACAATGCTTTTTTTTGCTCCTTCGACGTTGAGACCATCGATCGAACAGGTTCCATGAGAGCTATTAATCGCAAAGCCGCCTTCGGTCCAACAACGCTTGCCAGCCAGCACTTCAACTTTGACATCTTCAGGCTTCAAATCTGCTGGAATTTGATTGGGAAAAGCCTCGACATCGGGAGAAATCACTGGAACAATTTCCAAGTCGAATTTTTTAGCAAATTCGAAATCGCGCGCATCATGCGCAGGAACGCCCATCACAGCACCCGTTCCATAGCCCATCAGGACGTAATCGGCAATCCAGATGGGGGCAAGATGGTCGTTCGCTGGGTTCACAGCATAAGCCCCAGTCCAGACACCGGTTTTTTCCTTAGCGAGATCGGTGCGCTCCAGATCGCTTTTTGTCGCAATGAGCTTTCGATAGCGATCGATCTCTTTTTTTTGTTCAGGCGTGGCGATCTCGTCCACTAAAGGATGTTCCGGAGAAAGGACCATAAATGTCACACCGAACAACGTATTTGGACATGTGGTGAAGACTGTAATCGGCTTTTTGGTTTTCTTTTCGACAAAATGAATTTTTGCCCCTTCGCTTCGGCCGATCCAGTTGATTTGGAGTTTTTTTAAATGATCCGGCCAGTCGATCAGGTCGAGATCTTGGATCAAACGGTCCGCATAAGCTGTGATTTTCAAAATCCATTGGCGGAGCGGCCGCCTCTCTACTGGATATCCGCCTTCTTTTGAACGACCTTCTTCAACTTCTTCATTGGCCAACACCGTTCCTAAAGCTGGACAAAAGTTGACTAGCATCTCGGCTTCATAAGCCATGCCTTTTTCATAGAGTTTGGTAAAAATCCACTGCGTCCATTTATAATATTTGGGATCGCTGGTCGCAAGCTCGCGGTTCCAATCATAACTAAGACCGAGGGATCTGAGCTGTCTTCGATAAGTACTGATGTTCTGCTCTGTGGTGATTGCAGGATGAGTCCCTGTTCGGATGGCGTATTGTTCTGCCGGCAGTCCAAAACTATCCCATCCCATCGGATGGAGCACATTGAATCCTTTTTGACGTTTATAACGCGCTAAGATGTCGGTCGCTGTATACCCCGTGACGTGCCCAACATGGAGGCCAGCTCCTGAAGGATAGGGAAACATATCGAGAATGTAATATTTAGGCTTAAGTCGGTCGGGGACAGCTTTAAATAGTTCGCGGTCTTCCCAGATGCGTTGCCATTTCTGTTCAATGCGTTGATGGTCGTATTTCGGTTTTTCCATAATGATATCTACGAAGATTGAATGTGAGAAAAAATTCTAACGCATTCTCGTTGCTTTGTCCAGAAAAGCTAATAAAAAAGCTCAAAAAAAAGTAGTTAATAAGAACAAGATGAAATAGAACACAATATTTAATTAATAAAAATATTTAGCTCTAAAATTAAAATAAAACGATCAATTTTATTATATTTATAGAATTGATATAATTAACATGGAAAATTAAAGAAGAGGATTGAAATGTCGATTCCAAAAACGACTCCGGCTCAATTAGATTTTTCGACTTCTCAAAACCTTCCTCCGCAAACGCATAAAAAAAACTTTGATTATACGATTTATGTTCCAGATTCTCTTTCCATTTCTCTTCTCACCCAGAGTAATGAAGTGCCTATCCTCTCTGGAGATTCGGCCAACACGACAAGTAATATTTTTAATCAGGTGATCGATTTCATAATCGAGCTGAATTGTACAGCTCCTTAGAGAATGTCTCTTAACGAGGGTTAAAACTGAAAATATATGTTTAAAAATACCTTCTTGTCACAAATCGGAAGCGAAGGTATTCTAATAGGTTGATTGTGAGGAGTTTTTTACAAATTTTAGGTTTTTGAGCATGGCGGAATTGAGTTCTCTTCGTAAAAATAAAATCAGTTTGGAAGACTACAATTACAAGCAAGATATTGAAAATCGCTTGTTGATGGCACAATTTTCTTCCAATGACCTCGAAGTTCTGGAAGAAATCCTATATAGCTCGATCAAGATCCCAATTCGAAAACTTGCTAAGAGCGCCGATTTGGATGAAGCTGAAGCCTTTGCGATTTTAGAAAAGCTGAGCAAAACTGGACTATTTGTATTTGAAGGCGACTCGATCGTCATCGACAAGGAAATGCGCAAATATTTTGAAGCGCAAATTTCGAAATTCGATCCCGATTTCAAGCCAGGCATGGAGTTCTTGCAAAGTTTGCTCCGCAAGGTTCCCATCCACGTGCTTCCTATCTGGTATTCAATTCCCCGGACTTCCAACAATATATTTGATTCTCTCGTCGAGAAATATCTCCTCACTCCGCAGATCTTTCAACGTTATCTTATGGAGCTCAATTTCAATGACCAGATTTTGGCAGGCATTGTAGACAATGTCTATAAAGCGCCAGACTTTAAGATCTATGCCAAAGACATCATTGAAAAGTACGAGATTTCACGAGAGAAATTTGAAGAATATTTGCTGCAGTTGGAATTCCATTTTGTTTGTACCCTTGGTTACGAGAAAATTGATGATGAATGGACAGAAATCATCACGCCTCTTCATGAATGGCGTGAATACGCATCCTTCCTGCAAAGCACGGAAGTGACGCCGATCACATCGATGGTTAAAATCGTCCGTTTTCGCCCTCATGATTTTTCCTATATTCAAGACTTAAGTCTGATCTTAAGCTTGGCCAAAAAACAGCCTCTTGCTTTGTCTGCTGATAAAGACAAGAAGATGATCTCCAATAAGACAGTATTGAGTTCCCTTGCGGATAAAATGGAAGATTTTGATGAAAATGACTCTGCTTTTATCGACTATATCGATCGCCTCATTTCAAAAATGCGCCAGCTTAAGCTCGCAGATATCGTCGACAGCCGTCTCTACGCTTTAGAGAGCGCCAACGACTTTTTAGATATGCGGCCAGAAGGCCGGGCCATCTTTTTTTACCGACATCCTTTAAACCGCCTCATCTCGAAAGAAATTCCCGTGGAACTGATCACCGACCGCAACTTGCGCGAAGCGGAAAAAAGCATCATCCGCGTTCTCAACTCTGGGTGGATCTATTTCGACGATTTTATCCGGGGCGTCATTGTTCCCTTGGGCGAACAATCCATCGTGATGCTCAAGCGTCATGGGAAGACTTGGAAATACACTTTACCGACCTATTCAGAAGAAGAACTTGCCTTGATAAAAGCGACTGTACTAGATTGGCTATTTGAAATTGGAGTGACTGCTGTTGGAACGCACAATGGAAAAGAATGTTTCTGTGTAACCTCATTTGGGCAATCTCTCTTTGGCCGTTAAGATCCACACCTTAATTCTCTATGTCTAAAAAAAATGCCGATACTGAATTAGTCTCCAACCGACGCGCATTGCACGATTACGAAATTCTTGACACCTATGAAGCTGGAATCATCCTAACGGGAACAGAGATTAAATCTTTGCGCGGCCATGGCGGCAGCTTGCAGGATGCTTATGTCATCATTTCTGATTCTGGCAATGTGATTTTAAAAAATGCCTCAATTGCCCCCTATCGTTTCGGTATTACGTTTGGCCATGTGGAAAGGCGCGACCGTAAGCTTTTGTTGCATAAAAGAGAAATCGCAAAACTTAAGTCCCTTTCCGAAGAAAGGGGACTCGCCCTTGTTCCTCTTTCGATGTATCTAAAAAATAGCTTTGTCAAAGTCAAAATCGCTGTCGCGCGTGGAAAGCGCAACTATGACAAGCGCGCTGCTTTGAAAGAAAAAGAACACAAAAAGGCCATCGATCGCGCAATGCGAGAGCGTTCTTAGAGCATGTTTACAAATGACCATAGTTCGCTTTTTGCGACTTTTTTCGCATCTTCTAACGCCGCTTCTTGCCCTACTTTATTTAAGTAGGTGCTTCGAAGCAGCGTTAAAACCTACAAAAAAATTCATCAAAAATCAAGCTATGGTCATTTGTAAACACACTCTTAGAGAACACTTCACAATTAATCTTGATTCATTTAATACAAGCTTAGAAGTAATTTTTCTAAATTCACAAGCATCTTGCAATGAAGGAGAGAAGACATGGGCAAAAAACATGCGAAAAAAGAGAAAGGCGAACAAGGTTGGGGCGTTTGGGTCTGGGTGAAGTGGAAATCAGGAACTCCCTCGGATGCTTGGAAACAATGGTCTCACACAAAAGAGATCAAAGAAGCCTGGAGCACCACAGGTGACTGGGACTGTTCTCTTTGGGTCGACGTCGACAATCCTGCCAAAGTGGAAAAAATTGTCTGGGGAAAAATTCGCGCAAACAAATGGGTCGATAAAACAGAAACCCATTGGTCCAAAAAGTGGTGGTGATTATCCAAGGTGATATGGAATAAAGAATAAATTCTAGCAAATAGACTGATTTTATCAGATCGATTATGATGACATAAATTGAAAGAGCGCAATTTGGAGATCTTTAGCTATGAAAATTATTATCCCTCGATTAGAACTCGTCGCCCTTATCGGCAAAATTCAAAATGTTGTACCTTCT
>JASHXO010000183.1 GCA_030043495.1 Candidatus Rhabdochlamydia sp. | reverse complement strand
CTCGACCGCCATGGCTATTTGATATCGATCTTTTTAAGGCATGCACTTGCTCTCAATTTTGCAGTTCATTTGATCTCTTTCCCAGTGCTCCTGTTTTTGTTCCATCGCTTCCCCTTATTAAGCATTGCCTATAATCTTTTTTTTCCTGTCTGCGCCTCTTTTTCCATGTTGCTGCTTTTCACTGCTTTTCTCTTTGCCCCTTGGCTGCCCATACTCAGCCATACGATTCATGCTCTTAATAATTTCTGGACTTCGATGATGATGACTCTGACCTCCCATCCTCCAGCATTTCTTGACTTTTCGCTGCGAACAAAAGCGCTTTCTTTTCCTTTTGTCGTGTGCTTTCTTTTCTTCAGTTTTTTTCTAGGAGTCTTCTTCTGTGAAAAAGAGCGTAAGGCAAAATTGTCTTGTCAATGAACCTTTTCGTGAAAATTAGAAAAACATCTCTTTCATGACTTGAAAAAAATGCAGATTAAATCGATGATCGGCATAATTTTTTTACTCGATCTTCGCTCGTTTTTGGAATTTTCCAAACCAATCTACAAAATCTGCGAAGGAAAATGGAGCTGATATGAGCCGATCTGGAAATTGTAAAAACACGTTTTCTGGGCCTTTTTCTACATCTATTAATGCTAATTCATTACCTATTTTGGCCTACGAAAGAACATTAAAATCTGCGAAAAGCCCCCTCAAAAATCAAGTTTTTTTCAAAATTCGAGATATACTGAATAAGCTCCTGGAAAAACGGCATTTGGGAATAACAGGTCTAATCTTAGCATTATCCTCTACTTTATGCGCTGATGACTATCCATCGTCTACCCAAGGCAAAGAAGCCGGAGGGCTGGTTAATCCTTCCAGTCGTTTTCAAGTGGACAATGGTTGGAACCTTTTTCTGGATGGCGAGTTTTTATGGTGGGTTGCCAAAGAAGACGGGCTTTACTACGCCCAAAATGGGTTTACAAATCTAGAAGCAACAGCGGTTCCTCCGGATGGAATGATAGATTTTGATGGCCATGTGGAAAAAGTCCATCCTCATTGGCATCCAGGGTTTAGAATTGGTCTTGGAGGAAATATGTCCTATGATGAATGGGATATCTTCCTCAATTGGACATGGTTCAGATCGCATGCAGAAACCTCCAGACGAGGACTATTGCTCGTCCTTTGGGGACATCCTGATGTCGACAGCTCTGGGAATACCGCGAATGGCGCCGTGACCGCTGAAGGGGATTGGCATTTACATTACAACGTCCTTGATTTAGAAATGGGGCGCGCATTTTGGGTGGGAAAACACTTTGCGCTCCGGCCTTTTTTTGGCATTCGCGGAGCTTGGATCGATCAAAATTTTAAAATCAAATACGATTTGGCAACAACTCCTATTACCGCTCTCCATCTCAAAGCAGAATCTGAATTCGAGGGAGGCGGCATTCGTGCAGGTTTTGATGCACGCTTCACTCTTTGGGGAGGCTGGAGCTTTTATGGCATAGCTTCTGCTTCCATGCTTTATGGGCATTATGATTGCGATTTTCATGAAAAGTGGGAATCTGTGAAGATTGCAGTCTCCAGAGATGGATTTCATCAAGCTGCATCAACAGCTCAACTTGCGCTCGGCGTCCGTTGGGATGGTTACACGCATGCCGACAGATACCACTTTGGGCTCTATGCAGGATGGGAACAGAACATCTGGTTCGGTATCAACAAAATGAATCATTTCTTCTCTAACTTGCATGATGGCGATCTGCAACAAATGAATAACGATCTCACACTTCAAGGCGGTACATTTGGTATTCGCTTTGATTTCTAAACTGCAGGAAAAAAGACATGCGTAACAGAAATTTTCCAAGTGTGATCAGAAAAATGAACTTACCTAGTAGAAAGAGCCTTGCAACTGCTTCGTTGTTCTTTAGCCTCTTCCTTTTTCAATCTACAAAGAGCTATTGCCTTGAAAAAACACCCATCAGCCAAACACCCGATGACTACATCAATTACCCGAGCAATTTTCAAGTCGAAGGCGGCGTGAACCTGTTTATTTATGGCGATTATCTTTACTGGATTGCTCAAGAAGACAGTCTGTATTACAGCCATACTGGACTTGGGTCCGGGACAGCTGCTTTTCCTCCTGACGGCAATATCAGTTTTGAAGGACATCTCAAAAAAGTCAAACCCGGATGGGACAGCGGCACAAGGATTGGATTAGGGTTAAATTTTCCCAAAGCAGGCTATGATCTTGTCGCCTATTGGACCTGGTTTTCAACGGATGCTTCCAATTCGGTTTCCAACCACAACGGGACAATATTTTCAATCTGGACCCACCCTGACAATACCTCTACTTCTGCGGATACATTTGCTAAAGGCAAATGGGACCTCGACATCAATCTCTTTGATCTAGAGTGGGGACGTTCCTCGTGGTTTGGAGGTCATTTTTCTTTACGTCCCTTTTTCGGATTGCGCGGTCTGCTGCTCGAGCAGGATTTAAAAAACAAGTATGCCTATAATACTTCTCCAGCAACTTTTGGCAGGTTGCATTCTGAATCCGATTTTCATGGAGCCGGGCTGCGCGCAGGGGCAGATGCCCGCTTTGCAATGGGGTATGGATTTTCAATCTACGGACTCGCTTCCGGCTCGCTCCTTTATGGAAAATTTGATTGCGATTTTCGCCTCAAAGAAAATCAGTTCACTATCGCACATTCGAAGGACCGTTTTTGGCGAGGAGTCTCTTCTCTACAGCTTGCTTTAGGTCTTGGGTGGGACACCCATTTCGCCAAAGATCGCCTGCATATCGAATTTCATGCAGGTTGGGAACAAAACCAGTGGTTCAGCGTTAATCAAATGAACCATTTCATACAGGAAATAGGAAAAGGGATCTTCTTTAAAGAAAATAGCAATTTATCGCTGCAAGGACTTGTCGCTGGCAGCCGATTCGATTTTTAATGCAATCAAAGGCCGTGACATTCAAACTCATAAATTCCTAAAGTTAAATAACTTTTCAGCAGAAATGATAAATTGTTTAATAGTATTTTACAACTCTTTTGCATAATTTTAAAAAAATTTAAGCAATTGAGTAATGACTTTAAACCCTAAAATGAGCTGCTTTTTTGAGGAATTTCTTACACAGATACAGTTAAAAATTGTAATATTTTTAGAGCATGCTTACAAATTACCATAGTTCGCTTTTTGCGACTTTTTTCGCATCTTCTAACGCCGCTTCTTGCCCTACTTTATTTAAGTATGTGCTTCGAAGTGGCATTAAAACCTACAAAAAAATTCATCAAAAATCAAGCTATGGTAATTTGTAAACATGCTCTTAGAGCGCCAATCTCATTTCCTTTCCCAGGGCGTTTTCATAAAAAAGATTTTACGCTCCTAGGACTTTCAAGAGATACTCATTATTCCAGCCAGCCCGATCTCTTTTTTTAGGGATACTTTTCTTAACACTGGTTTCTTGCTTTAACAAAGTTAATGTCAGCCTTTGCAATAGAGAAAAATT
>JASHXO010000182.1 GCA_030043495.1 Candidatus Rhabdochlamydia sp. | reverse complement strand
TTGAAACAGCTCGAAAGGCAATTGTGCAGCCTTTTAAATACCCATCCGTTTCCAGAGCAGAAGAATCAATTAAATCAACATGTTCTCACAATGATGCTTGCGCAAAATGATCAAGCGATCGAAGCAGCGTCCATACAATTTTTAGCCATGCATTTTCAATACACTGCCAGAGACTTTAACGAAGAAAATGCTGAAGTTTTGGCCTTGCGTCAAATTCAAGCAAGTTTGCAATCCCGGCTTAATACCGGCATCGAAGAATTTTCGCATCAAATTAGCTCCGATAAATCCACAATCCGCAGTCATTGTCATGAAGTGACAAATCGTGTGGGGGAATTCAACACTTGGGTGCAAGCTCAATATGAACTACCGATCTGGAACCTCTTTATCTTTGATATGCAGTGGGTCACAGAAACTGTTAAAAATTTGGCATTTGACCGCGCCCAAACAAAAATTAAGCAGCTCTTCGAATCTCTCTATCAGCGGCATAATTATTTAGGGTTTGTCAATCAAGTCATCTTTCTCCCTTTCTTAGAGAAATTCGGGAAATATCACTTGAAAAAACCAAATAAGTAAGTGAGCTGAAATATTTATAATGAAATTCAAGGAGCTTTTCGATGAGATTTCACAGCCTCGCTAGAAAAGAATGCCTAACTTGGGAAAATGAGAATCTTCCAAATTTTTCAGATTATGTCTATGATTGTTGAATTTAGGCAAAGGCATGGAAAAGCAGTTTACAGCAACAGTCTATATCATCGAAGAGAACAAAGTCCTGTTACTTTTCCATCCCAAGCTCAAAAAATGGCTTCCTCCCGGAGGCCATCTCGAGTTCAACGAACTTCCTCCCGAATGCGCCAAACGAGAAGCGCTTGAAGAGACAGGTTTGATCATAGAACTGATCAAGGACGAACATATCTGGATCGACCGTTGGAATGCAACCAGCTTTGAGCGCCCTTGGCTTTGCCTACTAGAAAACATCTCTCCACATGGGTCCCAGCCTGCCCATCAACACGTCGATTTCGTTTATCTCGGCCGGCCTGTGGGAGGCCGTATTTCTGAAGATCATCATGCCCAGCATGCGATTAGCTGGTTCACCGTCGAAGAAATTCTTTCCCTCGAACCCGATCAGGATATCTTTGTCGAGACCCAACAGACCGTTCAGAAGATTTTCACTGTAGCATTAGACCTCTTTCGAAAAATGTTATTAATGGTTTCTTGTGATACAGGTGGCCTGCAAAAATAAATCAGCCCATTGCTTGAATGAACTAAAAAGGTCTTCGGCTTTTAATTGACGGATGCAGGCACCTGTGCCACAAGTGCGTAAAATCGGACAGCGTGAAGCAAAAGTTCGGCCGTAAGGACAATTGCCTTGAACAGACACATGCCTTTCTTCAGTGGGTTTGTAAGAAGATGCCAATGAAGGTCCAAACACGCTAAAAGACGGGGTCTGCGTGGTCCCGCAGAGATGGAGTGCAGCGGAGTCGACTGCAATAACCCCATCGACTTCCCACATGAGCGCCTGCCACAGGGGCAAACTTAAATTCCCAATGGCTTTTCCCCGCTCTCCAAAAATTCCTGCAAGTTCCTCCGCAATCTTTCTTTCTTCATCGTCTCCGAAAATAAAAAGAAAGGAAAATTCGTATTCTTTTGCGATCCTTTGCAAAAGATTCGTCAGAGTGGAGAGCTCGAGGCGTTTATTGACCCATTTCGAACCAAAACAGACCATGAGCTGGGACATACAGGAGCAAAGAGATAGCAATCGTTCTTTTTCGATTTGATTAATTTGTAGATGGATTCCTTTTGTTTTGAAGGCTTGAGCATCCTGAAAATATTCCTGAACAAGATGAAGATATTTCAAGCGAATATTGAGATTAGGCGGAACATTCACACGCTTATTCGTTACAAGTAGATTGGTCTTTTCACGAACAGAGCTCCAACCAAATCCCAACTTGACCTCGGCTTTTGCACTCGCAGTGACGACTGCGGATTTGGCGTTGCCTTGCAAATCGATGACCAAATCATACTCCGTGGCCCGTAAATTTTTCACAAAACCAGTAAATTCAGCCCTGGTCTTTTTTGAAAAAAGGGCTTTGCGCCATGATTGAGTTTGGATTTCAAGCACTCTGTCAATCAGGGGATGGGCTTTTAATAAAGAAGCAATTCCATGCTCGACGACCCAATCAATGCGAGCTTTGGGAAATTTTCCTCTCAGATATTCCAGAACAGGAACCGTCTGAATCACATCGCCAATTGCAGAAGTTTTAATAATAAGAATAGAATGAGGTTGAGAAGTATTCATAACAAAAAACTATAGCCAAAACTATTAAAAACTGCTAAGTTTAAAATTAAAAATTGATAACTTGGGAGTTCCTCTATGGCAAAGTCAACGGCTTCGCAAAGTCAACCGAAAGCAATGTATCTTTTAGCACTGACGGAAATGTGCCAACGGTTCGCCTTTTGGGGGATCGGTAATCTGTTGGTGCTCTATCTAGTTCAATACCACAAGTTTACTGACAGTATGGCCGATCATCTCTTTGGGATCTTTACGGGCGTGGCATTTATTTTGCCTGTGATTGGGGGCTACATCGCTGATCGGTTAAATTACCGGCTTCCTGTTGTTTGGGGAATGATTTTTTCGGCGATTGGATGTTTTTTAATCGCGTTGGGAAATGTAACGATGCTCTATATCGCGCTTGTCTTTGTCGCAGTGGGCGGGGCGATCTTTACACCTAGTATTTATGCCCTGCTGGGCAGTCTATACCATAATCATCACAGCTTACGCGATTCTGGATTTACTATTTACTATTCTTCCGTCAACCTCGGCTCTTTTCTCGCCATGACTGTCTTGGGACTGATCGGGACCAAAAATTGGAACACTGCATTCGTCATCGCGGGAATAGTCCAATTGATCGGATTGTTGCCATTCCGCTCGGCAATTAGGAATGTAGACGCTAGTAAAATAGCGCCCATGCACTTCAAGAAGACGAACGAAAAAAAAGTGACATTGCATCCCCACGAAAAAGATCGGATTTGGGTCATCTTAATCCTTTCTTTTTTCTCGATTTTATTCTGGATGGCCTTCAACCAAGGCGGATCTTCGATGAACCTGTTTGCGCTAAACTATACGAATCGCAATATCATGGGATTTGAAATGCCTCCTTCTTGGCTCCTGTCATCGGAAAGCCTCTATTTGGTCATCTTTGCTTTTCCAATGACAAAGCTCTATACATACCTCGCCAAACGAAAAATGGACCCCACTCCCCCGATGAAATCTGCATTGAGCCTGTTTGCAATGGGGATTTGTTTTTTAATCATGACGATCGGCGCTTCACAGATCACGTCAGGAGCTCATAAAGCAGCGATCAGTCCATCCTATTTGTTCGTCGCTTATGCGTTCATGGCCTTTGGAGAAATGCTGATCGCCCCCATCGGTCTTTCTTTGCTCACGCACCTTTCTCCACGGCGCTTCACGGCAATGCTGGTCGGAGTTTGGTATTTGTGTGTCGGTATTGCATTCTATCTTGGTGGTGTGCTAGCTCCCCTGATGTCAAAACTGACGAACATGAACACATTCTTCGGGATATTTGTGGTCATCTCATTCATTTTCGGACTGATGCTTCTTTTACTTGTCAAGAAGCTCAATAAGATGCGCCATCTCAATACACTTTGAGACTGTTGCAAAAGTCACTAACCTGAGTGTTGAGTTCGAAGCAGTTGGTGCTTTAAGAGATAAGTAAAAAAACCAGTGAAAAAAGACCTCTTGATGATGTAAAAGTATCGAATCTACTTGGGTAAATGATCAACGAAGCTTTTTGCGTGAGCCAAAAAAACTGAAAATAGAGATCCCAGCTCCTACGATGATCGCTACAATTCCGCTGATTTGCAGTGTTTGGGCTATTTGTTCATAATGGGCGACCTCTTCTTTACCTTCATTGATCTTCTTTTGAGAAGAAGAGCTCAACTCTTGACCTACTTGTTTAGTATAGGGATTTAAAGAGAAGAGACGATTGCTCTGATCGACTGTTTTTTGCCCTTTTTCAATTTTGATTTTCCCTTCGTTTACCTGATTGGTAATGTAATTTGAAAAGAAAATACAGGCAATTCCTGCAAGCAATATTAAGATACCTAAAATGCGCAAAACCTTCATCTAGCCCTCTTTTTGGATATACAATTGTCTTTTGCCACACTTGTAAAAAAAATAGGAATCGAAAAAGACTTTGTTGCGTATGATTTTCTTTTTTGCAAGAGACTCGAGGAAATATGTTAAGTTTTTATTTGAAAAAAAGACAAAAAGCAACGATATAACGTTTATTAAGGAAGATGATTGTTGAAGAGGTTGCTTGCACCGTTTTTTATTCCCAAGTTTATTAGTTATCCTTTTTTCGATCATAAGTTGTTCAAAGCTTGATGAAATGAATGATACTTTAAAACATGCGAGCGCAGTAATCGAAGATAATACGCAAAAAATGGGACAATCAGCTATAGTTATTGAAAAAAATACCCAAAATATGAAAGAAACAGGGCTCCTGATTGCGGAAAATACCCGTGCGATCAGAGGGTATACCTTCCCAATGCGATTTATATTTCCTGTTTTTTGGGCGAGCATCCTTCTTTTCAATTACTATTTTTTTCGCAAAATCATCAAATTTCTTAAAACTCCTATTCAATAAAATGTTTAGAATTGCGATTAACAATCTCATCTTCTTTTTTTTTAATTTTTTGATATGTAGTGGGCAACAAGCACCTTGTTCAATGTGTATCCTCTTTAAAGAGAGAATTTAAATTAAATGGTAAAGTCGCTTTTAAAAAAAGTTTCGGAATACTTGATAAGAATTTGCGTTTTTCAAGTTGGAGAGTACAAACGCGGTCCATTTTCTAGATATTTGATCAGGTCGTTAAAAAGACACTACGACCTTTCCGATCGATTCATCACTTTAAACTCCGAGTATATCGACGGTTGCGTCAAAATCTTCGAGGATCTGGGAGGAATGCGATTTGTCAAGGAAACTCCTGATGGTCTTGCGAAAATTGAGTATATGTTATTGACGGTGGAAAATGTTCAAAGGAAGATTGAACAAAAAGGGGGGAAATGGATGGAAATTGCCGTCGATCCTCCTGCTACAAAATCAATGTATAAGACTGCTGCTGATTCGCAAAAATCTCTTCATTACATTTATGCTATCTTTGCAAAGAATGAAAGTCCCGAGTGGGAAGACTTTTTCAATAATGTGCTCAATAAAGTTGGATGGGAGAAAGCAACTCTCGATTTTCAAGGAAAAACAAAAGAGATTCTAGTGACGAGTCATCTGAAAGAGAAATATCTCAAACGAAGTCCTGCTTGTTTTATGCGCTGCCATTCTCCTGGAAGATGTTATGGGATGGACAAGAAGTATATCTCCAGACATCTCAGCGCTAGAAAAGATCTTTGTCTTTTCGATTACCGTGGTACGCATAATAGCACAGGAACTCCTTCTGAGGGGGGATATTATCTCGATGCTGAAACAATTTTCCATGAGTTGCTCAATAGGCATTCTTATCAACCTCAGCAGATATGGGTGACAGGATTTTGCTTGGGAGGAGCTGTAGCGGCTTTTCTAAAGACAAAATACCATGACCTGGGGATCCATTACGTGGGAGAGAATACTTTTACTTCTCTGTTAAGTGTGATCAATAACCAGATCCAGCCGTTTGCTTATATGGGGAGAATCGCCATCAATGCCATAAAATCGCTGGAGTCATCGATTACGAGCAGGGTCGATCAAGATGAGTTCAACACATTGGAAAAGTTTAGTAAAGTCAACAGTGAAAGAAAAAATGCGGTCTGTGTGTTCATAAATACAGATGCGGATACAATTCTTCCAAAAAACTCAGGCGAGAGGCTCTATTTATCCGCTTCGAAGACCAATACAGCATTTCAGATCATCCATATCAGCACTCGGCAAAATAATCCCCACGTCGACCATGTTTTTGACGAGGAGAGAGTCTGGAACAAATATTTAGAGATTATTTCTTAAATATTTCCCCGATTTATCAAAAAGGGCAGTTGCCACTTTCCTGATCACTGCCTTGTGGGTCGATGTTTCTATAAATGTTAATAATGTGGATGCAGATTATGAATGGAAAAAGGAAAGATTCGCATCACTGTGCTTGCTCCTGATGGAAAGATCAATGTGTTTGAGGTCAATAGAGGCGAAGGAGCATTTGCCCTTGCGTCGCACTTCCATAATATTGAGAACATCGGCAACGAAGATGTGGAAGTCATTGCTTTCTTTAGCAACGCAACGCCGGACTACATTGGAATTGGTGAAGTCATAGGCTCCTATACCAATGACGAGCTCTCTTCGATTTTCAAAGTGCCGCCTACCTACTTTAACGTGTTCAAAAAAAACAAAAGATCCGCTTGTCATCGTTCCTGTTTAAAATCGTTTTCTTTTGCGTATGACATCCATAAATGCCGTACTTTTGTCCTTCTTACCATCTTCGAATTGATTAAAATCCTGTTGAGAGATATTAAACAGACATGAAAAGAATTAAACCCATCATCGGTACCCTCGCAATCTTAGGCGCATTGCTCGCCATTTTTTTTGTCTTGAGACATGAAAACGCTTTGCTCACGCATCCTAAAGGGGTCATTGCGCAAAGCGAGCTGAACCTCATCTTCACAAACTACCTTCTCATGTTCATCGTGATTATCCCAACGTTTATTTTCCTGTTTGTGACGGTATGGAAATATCACGCGAAAAATTCAAAGGCAAAAAATGATCCCGAACATTCTCTCGGCGTTTTCGGCGAACTGCTCCTATGGATTATTCCTTCTATAGTCATTGCGGTGATGGTCGTCATCACTTGGAAAGCTGCACACGAACTCGACCCTTATAAGCCCATTAAAAGTGAAGTGAAACCGCTCACGATACAGGTTGTGGCTCTCGATTGGAAATGGCTGTTTATTTATCCAGAGCAAGGCATCGCGATATTGAACTTTGTCCAATTTCCAGCTGGTACGCCGATTCACTTTGAACTCGCAGCGGATGGCTCCCCGATGAATTCGTTCTGGATCCCGCAGCTGAGCGGGCAAATCTATTCTATGACAGGAATGACGACGCAACTTTA
>JASHXO010000181.1 GCA_030043495.1 Candidatus Rhabdochlamydia sp. | reverse complement strand
CTCTTGCATCAGCGCCTGCAAAAGAAATGCCGGTTGCAGAAACTCCTGTCATTTCGATGCCTGTTACCCCTAAAGCCGCGGTGATCGACAAAAAAATTCCTTCCAAGAAAGAAAATAAAAAAAGCCCTTCTCCGACACCTTCGGCCATAGTAGCTACTACAACTGCGACTCGTCCCATCGTTTCAGCCAAAGATGATTTTCCAACAATCGATCGAATTTTTCAGCTCTTTGCCACAGGTTCTTCCAAGTTGCCGATTGTTGAAACAGTCAATTATGCGAGCAGCGTCCCATGGTTAAAAGGACGCCCGGCTTGGATTGCCGATTACGCTACCTATTACAATACTTCGCGACATTTTATCGCGCGCAGCCTGAATGGCAAGCCCGATTACTTCTCTCAAAAAGTTATAGAAGGAAGCAAATTTAACGTCTTCCGTAAAGATAAAAAAATAAATTTTTGCCTCCTGGTCGATGTTTCACGATGTAAAATGGGTTTTTATTACATCGACTTAGACACCAACGAACGAGTTTTATTAAAAACCTATCGCGTCGGGTTAGGACGGATCGATGCGACTAAGCCTTCTGGAACGCTGACTCCTTTAGGGCGCTATTCGCTCGGATCGCGCGTTGCTATTTATAAGCCGGGATTGACAGGATATTATCAGGACCAAAAAGTGGAGATGATCCGGATTTTTGGAACGCGATGGATTCCCTTGGATCGGGAGTTGGAGCACACGACAGTTCCTGCAAAAGGATATGGCCTCCAAGGAGCGCCATGGGCTGTCAATCCTGAAGGGCAAATGATCGAGAATCGGGAAACGATTGGCTCCTATGATAGCGATGGGTGCATTCGTCTGAGTTCTGAAGATATCGAAGAACTTTTTGCCATTGTTCTGACAAAGCCCACTTTTATTGAAATTGTTAAAGATTTCCACGAAGCCAAACTCCCAGGAGTTGAAGTGGCGGTGCCGTCGCGCTAAACTGTAAAAAGGGATTAGAGTATGGGTATACTTGCTCATGAGAAGCAAATTCTAGAATACGAGAAGACGATCTCTCAGCTCAAGGAGCAAAACAAAGGTAATGCTCTTTGGTCAGAAGAGGAAATCGCCAAGTTGGAAACGAAATTGCAGCAGCTCCGAAGCAAAGTCTACTCTCATCTCTCCCCTTGGGAAAGGGTCACTATTTGCCGTCATCCCGGCCGTCCAAAATCCATTGATTACATCCGCAACATGTGCGAAGAATTTACTGAGCTGTACGGTGATCGTCTTTTCCGCGATGACCGCGCGGTTGTTTGTGGGCTTGCTAAAATCGATGGCGTAAAATTTATGGTTATTGCACAGGAAAAAGGCTGTGACACTCAAAGCCGCCTCGAGCATAATTTCGGCATGCTGCACCCCGAAGGATATCGTAAAGCGATACGTTGCATGCGTCTTGCTGCCAAATTTAAACTGCCAGTCCTTTCTTTAATCGACACTCCCGGCGCTCATCCTGGCCTCTCAGCAGAAGAGCGCGGCCAAGGCAGTGCGATCGCACAAAATCTTTGGGAGATGGCCCGTCTGCCAACCCCAATTATTGTCGTTCTCATCGGAGAAGGTTGCTCCGGCGGTGCTTTAGGCATAGGAGTTGGCGATGTCGTTGCAATGCTTGAACATTCTTACTATGCTGTCATTTCACCAGAAAGCTGCGCATCGATCATCTGGCGCGATAATAACAAAAAAGAGCTTGCTGCTCAATCTCTTAAGATGCACGCCGAAGATCTCTTAAAACTCGATGTTGTCGATGCAATGATCGATGAACCGCTGGGCGGCGCCCATCACGATCCCGCTCAGGTTTATCGCAATGTAAAAAAATATATCATCGATCAATGGAATATTTTAAAAACTGTTCCTCCTGAGTACTTGATCGAACAACGCTACCAAAAATTTCGCCGAATCGGTAAATTTGCCGTAGAAGAGATGCCCTCAATAGAATAAACTCATTGTTTAATGCGAATCCCTTGTCAGAGGTAAAGTTCCTTGTTGACCTCTGTCGAAAAAGGCCGAAATGAAATTACTTCTCACAGCAGCATTGCGCAGCCGCAAGCATTTATCTCTACTGATCATCACATTTGTAACTCTGCTGTGCTTAACTGTGGCGAGCCAAATGGAGATGTTCGCTCTCGGCGTCCTGTCCAATAACGGTGCTGATTTTTTTGCTCTTTTTTCGACCGAACAGTCGGTGGACACTCCGAAAGATTCCGTTTCCTTGCACACAGTGGAAACAAAATGGCACGAGATCGATACAAATGGGACAGGGATCATTACCAAGCAGCAAGCAGCTTCCTATTTGACCGCTAAGGAGACGAATCCACTCAATTGGCTTTTGCGAGAATTCCGACAGCATTTTCAATTTGCCAGCAACATCAACGCCTTGGTCATTATTCTGGTGTGCGTAGCTGTCTTTAAGGCCATCTGGCTGTTTGCCAGCCGTTATACGACCCAGCTTCTCTCGATCCGTGTAAGCCGCGATTTGAGACAGCAGTATTTTGAACATATCCAGTCGCTTCCAATGAGCTTTTATCAAAAGCATAATATTGGGAGCCTTTCCTCGCGTGTTGTCGGCGATGCCGGCCAGATCGCGACATCGATCAATTCCTGGCTGACAAATTATCTTCAGACTCCTTTTACGATCGTCACATGCCTTTCCATGTGTTTTTATCTTTCCTGGCAGCTTTCGCTGGTGATTTTTTTTGGCGTGCCGTTGATCGTTATCCCTATCGTCTTTTTGGCGCGCCGGGTCAAGCGTGTCTCGCGCCAACTTCAAACAAATCAAGAGCGTTTTGCTAATGTGTTGATCGACTTCCTTGCAGGTATACAGACAGTAAAGATTTTTTCGATGGAAGCATTTTCTTTAAAGAAATACAAAGAGCAGAATGACCGCATGGCTGTCCTCGAAGGAAAGACAGCAAAATATGGGCTGTTGACTCGGCCGATCCTCCACGCCATCACCACGCTTTGCTTGGCCTCTGTTGTTTTATTCGGCCTGTATACTCTCGGAATGAGCCTTTCGCAACTCATCGTCTTTTGCGGCCTTCTTCAACTCATTTATGAACCTGTTAAGAAATTCGCTGATGAAAACGCCAATATTCAACGGGGAATCGTCGCGGCGGAAAGGATGTTCGAAGTTCTGCATTTAAAACCCGATATTGAAGACCGAAAAGGAGCCATCGAACTTTCCGGGTTTACATCTAAAATCGAATTTGACCACGTCTGGTTTCGCTATCAAGGCGAATGGGTGCTAAAAGATGTCAGTTTTACGGTGAGCAAAGGTGAAACCGTAGCTATTGTCGGGCCGACAGGCGCAGGCAAATCGACTATCGTCCAATTGATCCCAAGGCTATTCGAAGTGCAGCAAGGGGAGATCCGCATCGATGGCAAGCCGCTGAGTGCCTATACGCAAAAGTCGTTGCGCGAACAAATCGCCTTTGTCTCGCAAAAGCCTTTTCTCTTTTTTGACACTGTTGCGGCCAACATCGCATTTGGACGCAATTTCTCACGGGAAAAAATTGAAAATGCGGCCAAACGGGCCCATGCGGAAGAGTTCATCAGCCGCTTGCCGCAAAAATTTGATTCTATGCTTGCAGAAGCAGGGCAAAATCTCTCCGGCGGGCAACAACAGCGACTTGCCATCGCCCGCGCTCTTGTCAAAGAAGCCCCAGTTTTAATCCTCGATGAGGCCACTTCCGCACTCGATTCCATTAGTGAGCTGCATATCAAAAATGCCATTGCAAGCTTGCATGGTGAAGTGACGCAAATCTTAATCGCGCACCGGCTTTCGACGATTGAGCATGCTGACAAGATCATCTATTTGGAACTTGGTATCAAAATTGCAGAGGGCAATCGCGACGAGCTTCTGAAAACATGCGAGCCGTTCCGTCGTATGTGGGAAGCTCTTTATCGTCATGATTATTATCGTTCTGACGCAGATAGGCTTTCTGATCATCCCGTTTCTCCTGAACAGGTGATTGTTTCGAATTAATTTTAACCAGACCTCTTTCGAAACTAAGGGTTCGTCGATTTTTGAGATTATTTTGGCCGCTAGAATCTTAGTTTCGAAAGAGGTCTACTTATTGTCTATCTTATATGACACCTGTTTATCTACTCAGCTCAGCATTTTTAGCTGCTCTAGCTAATTTCTTTTTTCGAAGAAATTTGGAGAAAAGCGGTACCTCGAGTGCTTTTTTAAGTCTTTATTTTTTGGCGTCGCTGATTCTTTCTTTTGCATTCAATCATGCATTGCTGATTGCGCGATTTAGCCCTGTCATGACCCTTCTGGGCTGTTTTGTCGGATTTTTAAATTTTATGATGCTGACGCTGACGGCAAAATCATTTGAGCTCGGCCCGCCAGGCTTAACACTAACTTTTCAAAATGCCAGCTGCATTTTTCCTGGACTTCTGCTTTGCTTGTTATTTGGGCCATCGTTTGGCTTTTTTCTAACATCATGGTTAATCGTCGGATTTATTCTCATCGTGCTCGGGCTATATTTGTCCAGCCGGACTTATGG
>JASHXO010000180.1 GCA_030043495.1 Candidatus Rhabdochlamydia sp. | reverse complement strand
GAAGCACATACTTAAATAAAGTAGGGCAAGAAGCGGCGTTAGAAGATGCGAAAAAATGCATCAAAAATCAAGCTATGGTAATTTGTAAACATGCTCTATGAGCCCTTAATTGCCTGGCTGAAGAGGCGAGTGAGCGCGGATACCTTAATGTAATTCATTGCTCCTTCTGGATCAGATGTTGAAATATCTAAAGTAGTGAGATCGATTTTTTCACCATTTTTTCCTACATATCCTTCTCCGGGAAGAAGACTTTTGTTAATCAGAGACTGCATACTACCAACTGGCTTAACAAGCATGACTGTTTTCTCAGGAAAATATTTAGCGGCAACTGCGCCAGTAAATCCATGCAATGTCATGGATAAACCTGAGTATTTTTCCTCAAAAACCCAATAAGGATTTCTAGAAATTCCTCTATTTTCAAAACTATCCTCATTAGAAAAATTAGATCCTACACTGATTAAAATATCATTGTAAGCATCAATGAATTTCTTAAGGCTGATGGATTCGTCAGTAATTCCTGAGCTTGCTTGTTGAATGGAAAAATCAGGATTTCTTGAAGCGTAAACGATATATTTCGATTTTCCTGGTTCAAAATAAGTCGACATATGGTTGCTGCCAACACAGTTGTGTTCGAGAACAGTAACGATCTTATTTTGAGTTCTGGTTTTCAGGTCAGAGGCTTTGATTGTAAATGCAGCGTATTCTTCTGCTGTGAAGCCACTGAATTCTTTGACCGACTCATCATAATCGGGTTGTCTAGGTGTACCTATCAATCTGACAAGAGCACTAAGTACTCCTCTAGAATTTAAATTAGCTACCCAACCAGCCATTTGTTTGTATCGACCCCAATCGTTGGTATTTTTTTCAGTCAGCAATTCCATACGCAGATAAATAGGTTCCTTGTCTTTATAGATAGTGGCACCAAAGACGCCATCACGGACCATATAAGGAACCGATTGTTCACTATTTTTGAAACTACCAATTATACTCATAGTTGTCTCATAATTAATTTTTAATATAAATTATAATTGATAATGTTTATTAAGTTAAATAAAAAACAATATTTTAAATTACAAACAATTAAACAATAAATTACTAATTTAGAAAGAGAACTTTTGCAGATACTTGCTGTCAAAAATACTGGAGTGATATAAGTTATTAAAATAAAAGGATGTAGATATGGCCTCCTGGTGGATGCACATGTTCTCAATGGCTTTTGCGCTTTTTTTGCTGATGGACCCCATTGGAAATGTCCCGATTTTTGTTTCAGTTCTAAAAGACATTGATCCAAATCGACAACGCAAAATCATCATTCGGGAACTCATCATTGCGCTTATCATTATCATCGTGTTCTACTTTCTCGGCGATGCTTTGCTCGGCTTTCTCAACGTAACAATGCCGACAATCCTCATATCAGGTGGAATCATCCTCTTCCTCATCGCTTTAAAAATGATTTTTCCAGGAAGAAGAGATCCAGATGTAGAACTCCCCCATGATAAAGAACCCTTCATCGTTCCACTGGCAACCCCTCTAGTCGCCGGCCCTGCGGTCCTGGCTGCTGTCATGCTCTATTCCGGTCAGCACAAAAATGATTTAATGCTCCTCCTGTGCGCTATCGTCATTGCTTGGGCGGCTTCGACGCTGATTTTGCTCAGTTCTTCATTATGGAAGAAACTTTTGGGGTGGCGCGGTCTTGTCGCATGTGAAAGATTGATGGGTTTAATCTTGACGTTGATCGCTGTGCAGATGTTCCTCGAAGGAACCGACATGTTCATGAAAAATTGCGCAGCTAAATAATGGAACCCTCCTTTTTTTATGTATAATATCAAACTCATCATCGCCTATTTCGGAGCATCTTTTGTAGGTTGGCAAAAAACCAAAATGGGTCCAAGCATCGAAGAAACTTTGGAAAAAACTCTTCGACAAATCCTTCAACATGAAGTGAAACTCCAAGCCGCCAGCCGCACGGATGCTGGGGTCCATGCTGAAGGACAAGTCGTCAATTTCATGACACTAAAGGCCCTGAATTTAAACTCTCTGCAGCATAGTTTAAACGGAATGCTCCCCAAGGAGATCGCCATAGTCGGCGTTGAAGAGATGCCGAGCGATTTCCATCCTACGCTTGCTTGTTTGAAAAAAGAATATCGGTACCAGATCTGCTATGGATTTTCGCAGATGCCATTTTTCCGCCATACTTCCTGGCACTTCTCTTATTCTTTAAATATCGGACAGATGGAAAAAGCGGCGGAGCACCTCATCGGCACCTATGATTTTTCGAGCTTTTGCAATGAGCGTCTTTTATGGGACCGCGATCCGGTTTGTCGGATTGAGAAAATTGAAATCCTTCCTCATCCTGAAAAACGCCTTAGCATCTGTATGATCGGGGATCATTTTTTGTTCAGAATGGCACGCAATATCGCAGGGACCCTTGCTTACGTCGGATGCGGAAAGATGAAGGCAGATCAAATCCCCGCGATCTTGGCCAGCAAAGATCGCACACTTGCCGGGATCACTGCTCCTGCGCACGGCTTAATTTTGAAACGTGTTTTTTATTAACCATCGCATTAAACTGCCCCTCTCTGATGAAGTGATACAATAATTGTGAAAAAAATCCTTTAAAAAAAACAAATTACTCGAATTTTGGAATAAGTTCATGATTTCTCGAAATGATCTTTGTTGGTGCGGAAGTGGACAAAAATGGAAAA
>JASHXO010000018.1 GCA_030043495.1 Candidatus Rhabdochlamydia sp. | reverse complement strand
AAGGAACAAAGTGGAAGATTGCTGCTCTAAATGTTTTAAGCGTCGGCGATCTGATGGCAGAACTTTCCATGAAAGGCGGAGAGAAATGCCTATTTCCAATGATCGTTGTTGTTCAAGATTCTGTGGGCGCCGAATACTTGATCATAGGCAATGAAGGCAAGCAAATATCTTTAAGCTCGATAAACTATCTCGTTGAGCACAACATGCCCGATAATAAAAGATGGATCAAAGTGATCATTGCTGGTCCGAGAGAAAATGATCAACAGCCTCTTTCTCTTTGCATTGAGATGCAATAAATTCCTAAAGAGTCTCTATTTCTTTTTTTGCCTGGAGTGAGCGACCTTTGTGCAAACATAAGGCGCGAGTGAAGACAAGAAATGTGCTGCATAGCTAACGTAGTCAAAAACCAGCTTTTGAATCATTTTCGGTATAGATCAGAAGTCGGCGAGTGTATTGATGTTTCTGGAATTGATATTTGGGGCAGAGGAAGCTGCCCCACTATAGATAAGGTAGCTTGCAATTGCAAATAAGGCGGTTCCTAAAGCAATGGCACCTGCGCCAATTTCAGAGGTAAATGGGGCTAAAGTGATACCGATACCCATGCTGCCTGCCGCAACGATTGCAAAGACTATTCCAGCAATAATTTTAGTTGCTTTTCCTGCGGTTTCAAGAAAGGCCGGGATCTGCACGGATTGCGGACTTGTCGATTCAGAATAAGTTGAAGGATGACTCGTGATAGGATTAGTTGTATCACTCATAATTACTCCAAATAAAAAAATTAACTGTGGATTATATAATAAGTCGATTATTATTTCATTAATCATTGAATTATTTAACAAATGTTAAATAATTAATCTTCTATTATTTTTTTGAAAATGGCGGATTTTATGCTTTTGGGTTCCAACTCTTCTCCAAAAGCATAAAAATAAATTTTTTTTCTTTGGAATGAGTAATTCTTTTTATTGAATTCCAGAGTCTCTGTAAAAAATTGATTCCACTTTCTCCCTAAATTTTCTGGAAGCTCTAATCCGCATGAATGCAAGGGCGAAAAAGAAGACTTCTTTTTGGGGTTGAAAAAATACAGAGGTTTATCGAAGACGAGGAAATCATAGCCGATTGAAGAGTAGTCCCCTAAATAAAGACTGCATCGTTCAAGTAAAGGATAAATGGGAGGGAAATTGTCCAAAATGACTGCAGAGGGATGATTTTCGTAATGGGACATAATTTGAAAGACTTCCGCGGGGCGATCTTCGAGCAAAAAAGGATGGAGCTTGATCACAATATTGAAGGAAGGTGAAAGTTCTTCGATCAAAACGTCTGTGGTTGAGAAAAAAGAAGTGGGATTTTCCTTGTCGTTCCAAGTTGGCGCATACAAAAGAGCGGGCTTTTCTGTCTTAAAACGACTAAAGACGATCTTCTCAGCAAGGTTGTCATAAAATTGACGATATCGCAAGTAATAAGGATAACGATAGTTCCCCGTTCTCACAATGTGGCGGATCTTTTGCGCTGCTCCGGTCCGCTGCAATAAATTGAGCAGGTGATCTCCATAAACGAGAGAGACATCTTGTTCGACATGATTTTGTAGAGAATGGCCTTTATCTGAATTGCCATGAGGACAAAAGACAAACCGCATTTTTTTTCGAAAGAGCATCTCTATAAAGGGCCTCAGTTCCGCTGTCCAGAATTTTCCAGTCTGAAAGATCACGTCGTAATTTGTAGCCAAAAATTCAATTGTCAGATCGCTTAAGTCGCATAGTGCGACGTCGAGGTCGGGATAGAATTGTTTGGCGAGATGAAATGTTTGTTCTTCTGTCACGATCAAAGGGACGTCGAGGATCGAGCTCAACACGCCTAGATGATCGAGGTAAGTTTCAGGACCTGTGATGATGGCAACATTGCGCATTTGTCATTCATTAAAAGAAATTGAGATTGCGATCTTTGAATGCATCATCGTAAAGAGCGAGGATCTCTTTTTTGATTTCTTCAAGAGGTTTGGGATGCCCGAAGACATAAGCGTAGACTTCTCGCCTGATTTCCGAGAAATCACGCAGCTCGTAGTGGAAATACTGATCGATGATTTTATGAATATCTGGGTATTGATCATATTTGATTTCTATGCCGCAACGGAATAGGTACAGTCCTAGGTCGTTTTGAGTGTCTCTTTCATTTTGATTCAAGAAGAACATGGGGCGGTTAAAAGTCAAGAAATCATAGCCGATCGACGACATATCACCAATATAGACATCGACGAGGTTTAGAAGAGGGTAGATGGGCGGAAAATCGATCAGAAAAAGGACGTTTTTCCGATCTTGGTACTTTTCGATGAGTTCATCGACGTGAAATTCTTCTTGAAGGTGCAAATTTGGGTGAAGCTTGATGATGAGATTATAATCTTCTGGCAATTTCTCGATAAGCGGAATAGCAGCATCGAAAAACGAAGACGAATGTTCATAATCTTGCCAAGTGGGAGCATAAAGAAGAGTTTTTTTAGCTTTGGGTATCCGCCGAGATATTTCTTTTTCAGCAATGGAATCGTAGAAGAGGCGATGATCGAGATAAAATTGATAACGGAAATTGCCAGTGATCGCATATCCTTTCAATTGGTCGAATACAAACTTGCGCTTGAGAAGGTCGATCATTTGCTTGCCATACACTAATGTTGCTTCTTCCTTTTTGAGTGCTTCCATGTAAATGATGCTATTCCCCTTGTCGGAATTGCCATGAGGGCACCAAATCGTGTGGACACGTTTCTGGTTGAGCTTTTGGGTGAAAAAGAAGATTTCGTCGAAGAGGTCGCGGGGCATAGAATAAAAGACGATATCAAAATGCGCAACCAGATACTGGGGAACACTCATATACTCGAAAAGTAAAATCTCGATGCTGGGATAATAAAGCTTAGCGAGTGTGGCAATTTTTTCTTCTGTGACGATGAGTGGAATATTCAACAAAGAACAAATGGGGGCTAAATGATCGAGATGATGCAGATCAGGACCATAGATTAGCCCAGCGCAAATGAAAGTATCGTCCATGAAATTGTAAACCTATTTTACATCTATCCTCTGGTTCCATTATCACTTTTTTATCTGGTAAGTGGCAACAGAAGCTTTTCTTTTAGGGCGCGTTTGAAGAGAAGGCTGTAGAGGCGGATAGTGGCTGTGGTCGGGATGCTCTGCCAAGCGTTGATTTTGAGATTGTTGACGGTTCATTCTCTCATTCAAGGCCATCAATTGATCGCTTAAAGATAATATTTCAGTACTAATCTCTTCACTAAGAGGCAAGATGTCATCCAGGGAAGAGGGTTTGTGATTTGCAGAGATGATTTTTTCAATTTTTGCAGTCGTTTCTTGACGACGGAGACGCAGTGAACTCAATTTTTCCAGCATCTGGGAACGTTGTTGTAAGATCTGCTCAAGACCGCCGGTATCCTGAAGCATGAGAGAGACCTCTTCTTGGTGCATATTTGAGAGCAATTCACGCGTCAAATAGATTTCTTTTTGCAGGTCATCCCGCAAAGAAACATGCAGGCTTTGCCAATTTTCTGGATTACTCTGTTGCGCCATACCAAACCTTCCAATTGAGCGGGTGACTGTTGGTAAGATGCAAAAATTATGCCAATCAAGAGCCTCAAAATTAGATCAGGGATATATCTTAATAAATTAACTAGTGCTCTGTAAACTTAATTTTTGCAGTTTGGACTAACGTGAAAGCTCCCGCAGTTAAGCGATCGTAAAGCGCGCTGTATTAATTCAATACAGCTAGCTTTACGATCGCTTAACCGCGGGGCTTTGACGTAGCCGAAACCGCAAAAATTAAGTTTACAGAGCACTAGGCCAAGGGATGATTTTAAAAGCGGCAAAAAAAGGCGCGAAAAGCAGGTGATTCAAATTCAGAGAACGTCTCTAAAGAACCGTGGTCAGACTCATTGTTTAAAAATGAAGAATATCTTTATAATTCGGCAATTATTACCTAATGACAGCTCAAATAGTGAAAAAAATTCCTTTTGAAATAGAACTTATAAAAAACTGGTTTCAAACTGCGCGACGCGACCTTCCTTGGCGCAAAACGACTAACCCTTATGCAATTTGGATCTCGGAAATTATGCTTCAGCAGACGCAAGTCTCTGTGGTTAAGGAATATTATTTGCGTTGGATGGCCCGTTTTCCAACAATTTCCGCTCTTGCTGCCGCTCCTTTGGAAGAGGTGATAAAAATGTGGGAAGGACTCGGTTATTACAGCAGAGCGCGAAATCTGCATGAAGCTGCACTTTTTTTAATGGATAATTACGGCGGAGAATTACCCTCTTCCAGGGAAGAGCTCGCTCATGTCAAAGGACTTGGGCCTTATACGATTGGCGCTATCTTAAGCTTTGCCTTTCGTCGGAGAGCGGCTGCAGTGGATGGCAACACAATCCGTGTCCTTTCCCGTTACTATGGCATTTTTGATGATGTACAGAAAAGTAGCACTCTTAAAAAAATCTGGAAAATCGCCGAAGAGATCTTGCCCGAAGATCAGCCCTGGCTTGTAGTAGAGGGTTTGATCGAGCTTGGGGCGACAATTTGTAAGCGTGCTCCGAGCTGCACAGCCTGTCCCTTGCGAGGGAAATGTACCGCCTACAATCAAGGATTGCAAGGACTATTGCCAAAAAAAGGAAAAAAGGTGGAAGTTACGTCTCTTTCACGCCAAGTCTTTGTCATTGCTTTTGAAGGAGAACTGTTAATGAAAAAAGGGCAAGTAGGGAAACTCATGGCAGATCTTTATGAATTTCCATACTTTGATAGTCAAAACTTTCCCTTTACTTTTGCCGCTAAAAAATTAAAGAGCTTACCCGAA
>JASHXO010000179.1 GCA_030043495.1 Candidatus Rhabdochlamydia sp. | reverse complement strand
GAAAAAAATGGTTGAAGTCCGTGCACCTATTTTACCTACGCCATTTTCTTCCACGCATTGGCGGGGCTATTTCTAAAAATTTCGATGCGTACCGTTATCTTAACAAAACAATTGAGACTTTTCCTCAGGGAGAAAGATTCTGCGGGCTGATGCGCGCTGCGGGATTTGTTCATGTCCAAGAAAATCCTCTATTTGGAGGAATCGTCACGGTCTATCAGGGAGACAAGGATGCGCCTCCCGTTTGAGATTGACGGGCGAACATATCCGCTCAATCAATTCAAACAAGTTCTGCCCGCTCTTGATTTAATGGGTTGGTTAGAGAACAATCCTCTTTATCCCAAAGTCTTTTGGAAGGATAGAGACGGACAGGTCACGCGTGCTGCAGTAGGAAATCTCTTTTCTTTTCCTTACATTCCGCGTTTTTTCGGAACCACCCCATTCGAGATACGGCTTTATGGCGGGATCCGTTTTGCAGAAAAATACCATCCCGATGATGTGACCTGGCGAGGTTTTCCTAAAACTTGTTTCTGGCTACCTCAGATTGAACTTTCGCAGAAAGATGAAAAGGCGGAGGCGATATTTTATTCGTTTAATGATGATGTTGGTCATTTCGAATTTGAATCACCTTGTTTGCAACCTTCTAGAACTTATTCATTGATCGATCGTCTTGAAACTCCGATATTTAGCACCTGGAAAGAAAATGTTGATGCCGCATTGAAGCTAATCTCCGACGGTGAACTTAATAAAATCGTTCTCGCGCGAAAGACAACATTGCAATTTTCAAAACCTATTTCCATTTGGTCTTGCTTATATCGCCTCATGAATAAGGCCAAACGTGCGACCATTTTCGCCTTTCAACTTTCCCCTTCGCTCTGCTTTTTAGGGGTAACTCCAGAGAAACTCTTTGAGAGGGAAGGGCGGTGTTTAAGCGCAGACGTATTGGCCGGTACACGGCCTCGAGGGATAACCTCAGATGAGGACCTTCAGTACGAACAGGAGCTATTGAATAGCTCAAAGGATCGCCGAGAATTCGATATCGTTAAAGACTTTTTGCGGATGTCGATCTCTCCTCTTTCCAAAGAAATGAAATGGGATGGTCAAGACCGTATCTTAAAAGTCTCGCATGTACAGCATATCCACAATCGCTTAAATGCCATTTTGCGGAACGATATTTTTGATGAGGAGTTGATTGGAGCTTTGCATCCTACTCCTGCCCTGGGAGGCTTTCCCAGAGAAAAAGCACTTTCACTCCTTAGACAAATGGAATCTTTCGATCGAGGATGGTATGGCGGGCCGATTGGTGTGATTAGTCCCGAGGGCGCAAATCTATATGTTGCCATCCGTTCTGCCTTAATTAGAGAATGTTCGCTTCATCTGTTCGCTGGAACAGGAATTGTGCAAGGTAGCATTGCCGAACGGGAATGGGAAGAGCTCGAACAAAAAATTCGCCCTTTCGCAGAACTGTTTGTTTAAGCAAAATGTAACGAAACAACCTGAAGAATGTGAACCCAGGCCTTAAGGCCTAACATTATTTTGAAAATACCCGGCTCTTAAGGGCGAGTTTCCGCTGGAGGACGGATGAAATGGACACAGGCGCGCAAAATGAAACTTGGGCCTATAAAATCGTCGATGCGTTCGTCGCGCTAGGGATTGATTATTTTTGTTGTGCTCCGGGTTCTCGATCGACTTCTTTAGAGCTTGCGATCGCAGGCCATCCTAAAGCAACTCATGTCGTGCATTTCGATGAACGAGGTCTTTGCTTTCATGCTGTCGGTTTTGGAAAAGCCACTAAAAAACCTGCCGTCGTCGTAGCAACTTCTGGTACAGCTATCGGTAATTTAATGCCCGGGGTCATGGAAGCTTGCAATGAACGCGTTCCGCTCATCCTTCTTTCCGCCGACCGTCCTCCGGAACTTCGTGATTGCGGTGCCAATCAAACTTGCGATCAGGTGAAACTCTTTAATAATTTTGTACGGTGGCAAGTCGACCTTCCTTGCCCTGATCACCGTATTTCTGATCGTTATTTGGCTTCGACAATTAGTCATGCATTGGTCATGGCGACTTATCCTCCCGCAGGACCTGTGCAGATCAATTGCATGTTCCGCGAACCGCTTTTCTCCAATACTATCGAACATCTTCCGGTTAAGCATCACGTCTCATTTGAACATGCCCTGTTGTATCCCTCCAGTGAAGCAATAAACTATTGGTCTGAAATCCTGTCATCCAAGCGCAAAGGAGTGATCATTGCAGGTTCATGTTCGACAGATATCTCAGACGCAGTTTTTGCCTTAGCAGAAAGATTAAAATGGCCAATTTTTGCTGACATTCTCTCCTCTCTTCGAACGACTGGAGGGCCTCCTTCACTCATTACCCATTTTGATCCGATTCTCAAGCTGAAAAACGAGATTGCAGCTGACGCCGTGATTCAATTCGGGGATCGGTTCGTCTCAAAGACGCTTTCGCAATGGTTGGAAAAACAGAACTTCGAGTTTTTTTTCCACATCTCCGACCATCCCATGCGACAGGATCCCAATCATCTCATCACTCATCGCGTCCAGACTTGCCCTAAAATCTTCACCCGCGAACTTCTTTTTTCTCTTGCAGCAGAACATGAAGATTATTGGCAAACAGAGTGGCATCATTGGGATGAAAGCTGTAAACAAATCCTTAAGGATTTTTTCTCTGCTCAAATATCGTTATCAGAACCTGGAATCGTCTGGGAAATCGCCTCCTTTTTA
The DNA here is from genome assembly GCA_030043495.1 of Candidatus Rhabdochlamydia sp. Taxonomy (GTDB): domain Bacteria; phylum Chlamydiota; class Chlamydiia; order Chlamydiales; family Rhabdochlamydiaceae; genus CAJCIW01. The sequence continues at coordinate 11,291 of JASHXO010000179.1, read as the reverse complement.
TCGGAAGACTGGTGTTTATTTGTCGGTACGAGCATGCCTGTCCGCGATGCCAATCAGTTTTTCCTTCCTGATTCAAAGTGCGGCACGATCTATGGAAACCGTGGAGTTTCTGGGATTGATGGGATTATCGCCACAGCATGCGGAATTGCAAAAGGCACAGGCAAACCCATATTGGCCTTGATTGGCGATTTGACCTTCTTGCACGATCTCACATCCCTTGCGCTTCTTTCAAAAATGGATCAGCCCATTGTCCTCTGTGTCGTGAATAATGGCGGAGGAGGAATCTTTTCTTTTCTCCCGGTTTCAAAGCGTAAAGAAGCATTCGAAGAGCTCATCGTTGCGTCTCATGAGATCACTTTTACAGCAGCAGCTTCGCTGTTCAATATTCCTTACTTTCATCCGGCAACTCCCGCTGAACTGGGCAATCTGCTCTTTTGTCAAAAAAAACAGCCGCACTCATGCATCATCGAACTGACGACCGATCGCACTGAAAATATACAAATCCACGAACAAATCATCAGAAGCATTGGAACATGTTTGAATTCAGCAAACTCGCCTGCGGGAATCCCAGTCGCCCTCCATTGATATTCCTCCATGGTTTTTTAGGTTCTAAAGAAGATTGGGAGGACATGTTTCCCTTTTTTGAAAAACGCTTTTTTTGCATTGCATATGATCTACCAGGCCATGGATCGACACCTTATTCCGATGACATTTTATCGGCCTTAAAAAATGAAATTCAAAATACCTTCCAGACGAAGCCGGCCTTGATCGGTTACTCATTGGGAGGAAGGGTTGCTCTGCAACTTCAGGAATATGCTTCTGCTCTTGTCGTACTTTCTGCCCACCCAGGGCTAGAGTGTAAAAAAGAAAAAGAGCAGCGCCGCAAAGTCGATGAACGATGGAGCGAAAAGCTTCTCTCCCTACCTTTCGAAGTCTTTTTTGCAAAATGGTACGAACAGCCAATTTTTCAAACCTTGCGGCAAAATCTTCCCCTTTTGCAATTTCTCGTCAAACGGCGCATGAAACAAAATCCTCAAGATCTCGCTCGCGTTCTGCGTCAAATGTCGCTCGCCAATCAGCCAAATATTACTCAGTTTCTTGTGCCAGCTTTATTTATATATGGCGAAGAAGATTTGAAATATCGGGAACTTTATTGTAGACTCCCCAAAACGGTTGCAGTGCGCAGCATCAAAAACGGCGGGCATATCATCCATTTAGAAAATGCGCAAGAGTGCGCAGAAGAAATCTTTATTTGGTTAGGAGAAATAAATGCAAACACTTGAAGAAAAAAAAACGATTTCCTGGCAAGAGTGCGGTTCTTATTCAGATATTAAATTTCATAAATGGAATGGAATTGCAAAAATTACGATCAATCGCCCGCAAATAAGAAACGCCTTTTGTCCTCTGACAGTTGAAGAAATGATGTATGCTTTAAATGATGCGCGCAACGATCAAAAAATCGGGGTCATCATCCTGACCGGTGAAGGCAAAGAAGCTTTTTGCTCAGGAGGCGATCAACGCATTCGTGGCGATGCGGGCTATGTCGATAATGAAGGCGTTCATCGATTAAATATCCTCGACTTTCAAAAACAAATCCGCGGTTGCCCAAAACCTGTTATTGCTATGGTTGCAGGATACGCCATTGGAGGTGGTCATGTTTTGCATGTCGTGTGCGATTTGACGATCGCAGCAGACAATGCAATCTTTGGACAAGTCGGTCCAAAGGTCGGCTCATTTGACGGTGGATTCGGATCGAGCTATTTGTCGCGTATCGTCGGACAAAAAAAAGCCCGAGAAATCTGGTACCTGTGTCGTAAATATAATGCCGATGAAGCTCTAAAAATGGGCCTTGTCAATTGCGTAGTTCCCTATGAAAAACTCGAAGAGACGACGGTTGAGTGGTGCCTTGATATCTTACAACATTCTCCTTTGGCCATTCGCTGCCTTAAATCCGCATTTAATGCTGATTGTGATGGGCAATCAGGCCTGCAAGAGCTCGCTGGCAATGCTACTCTTCTTTATTATATGTCCGAAGAGGCCCAGGAAGGCCATCGAGCCTTTTTAGAAAAACGCCGTCCCGATTTCTCACAGTTCCCGAAAAGACCATAAGAGAAAAATTGTTATGAACCGCGTGCAAGTTTGGGTTTACGCATTCCGGCCTAAAACTCTTGTGATCGGCATCAGTCCTGTCGCAATGGGTGCTACCCTTGCCATCAGTCAAGGGATCTTTAACCCGCTGCTGTTTCTTTTCACTTTATTGACTGCGCTCGCAATTCAGATCGGTACCAACCTTGCCAACGACTATTTCGATTTTGTCAAGGGTGCTGATACTCAAGAAAGAAAAGGATTTATGCGTGTGACTCAAGCTGGGCTTGTGACACCAACAAAAATGAAAAAAGCGATGATCATAGTTTTCAGTATTGCCTGTCTTTGCGGTTCCTACCTGATTTGGGATGGAGGATTGCCGATTGCTCTGTTGTTAGCTGTGTCGATCGTCCTAGGAGTCCTTTATACCGGCGGTCCTTTTCCTCTCGCATATCTCGGATTGGGAGAGCTCTTCGCTTTTCTTTTTTTCGGACCCATCGCTGTTCTCGGGACTTATTTTTTACAGATAGGGACTCTTTCTAAAGAAGCCTTTATTATTGGTATTTCTCCAGGCGCTTTTTCCATGGCCTTTCTCATTGTCAACAATGTGCGGGATGTCGAAGAAGATCGGCTTGCAAATAAAAAGACAATGGCTGTACGCTTTGGCAAAACTTTTGGAAAATGCCAATATCTCTTTTCCATTCTCCTCTCCTTGGTTCCTATTTTATTTTTTTATACGGACCATCCCTTCTCTCTTCTGACACTATTGATTCTTCTTCCAGCAATTCCGTTGATGCGCATGATGGTCAGTTATCAAGATTCTCGCTTGCTTAATCAGCTCTTTGCCAAAACCGGCCAGCTCCAATGGTTGTTTACTCTTCTCTTTTGTATCGGATGGATGCTGTGACAGAATGGAAATGGACAACTTATTCCTTTCAACTTCCTCTTCTTTCAGGAGGCTTTCGCAATGGCTTGATCTTGCGATTAACTGACAATTTTGAAAAAGAACGATGGGGTGAAATCGCTCCTCTGACTGGCAGGAGCAAAGAAAATATCCGGCAGGCTCTCGATCAACTGTTAAAAATCTTCTCTGAAGGAAAAGTGGATGATGAACTTTTGCCTTCCGTACAATTTGGGATTGAAAGCGCGCTTGCATTTCTTTCTCCTCCGATCACAGCTCCCCTCTATGCATTTTTGCATGGAACCCCTGATGAAATTTTACAGCAGGCCAAAGCAGCCCATGATAAAGGTTATACTGTCGCAAAAGTCAAAATTTCATCATTCAAAGTGGATCAGGCGGTTGATCTGCTCAATTCCTTGAAAAAAAATCGCTTTCGTCTCCGCGTCGATTGCAATAGCGCTTTTTCCTTTGAAGAGGCGAAGAACCTATTTTCTCATTTTGATCCCAGCCAATTTGATTATGTCGAAGATCCGACATACGAGATTTCTCGCCTTGCTGATTTCCATTTTCCCTTTGCCTTGGACGAAACTGTCTTTGATTGCTTCACTCTTCCCATCCAGACTTATTCACACCTCTATGGTTTAATTCTTAAACCCACAATCCTAGGTGGAAAAAAAGGATGTGCCCCATTTGTCCAATTTGCTAAAAAACATCGTCTCAAAGTCGTTTTCAGCCCCGCTTTTGAAAGCGGGCTTGGATTGCTACAAATCCTATCTGTAGCAAAATACTTCAATCTCCTTTCAGACCCGATTGGACTCGATACTCATCGCTATCTAGCTCGAGACCTCTTATTTCCTTCCGTCAATTTTGATTCGCCCAAGTTCGCCCTCATCAGTTCTCCCGAAGTCAATACCAGCCTTTTACAGGAAGCCGCACATGGAAAATGTGAGCTGCCCAATTTCTGAAAACGCGAGGCGAAATCCTCAGCACTATGCCTTGGTAACTCAAGATCGCACTTGGACCTATCAAGAGCTCGATGCGGCAATTCAAGCGCTTTGTCATTTTTTAGAAAAAACAGGGATCAAAGAAAATCATCGTGTTGCATTTTTAGCAAGATCGATTCCTTCGACGATCTTACTTTTTTTTGCTTTACTAAGATTAAGGGCTATTGCTTGCCCTTTAAGTTTCCGCATTCCAGAGGAACAATTGCCTAAATACTTTGAGCTGCTCAAACCCTCGCATATTTTAGAACCAGCAACCCTGCCACTTTCAGTAAATGCCCATTTACCAAGCGCACATTCCATTCTTCACCTCGATCAACCGGCAACATTTCTCTTTACATCCGGATCCAGTGGAACCTCTAAGATTGTTTGTCATAGTGTTGCCAATCACTATTATAATGCGATGGGAGTCATCGCTCCGTTACAGCTCGAGGTTTCATCCCGTTGGTTGCTCTCCTTGCCTCTTTTCCATGTCAGCGGCATTGGTATCCTCTTTCGTTGTTTTTTGCACGGCGCAACTGTTGTCCTGGCCAATCTCACAAATTTTGAAGCCATTTCAAAGTTTAAAATTTCCCACATTTCTCTGGTCCCAACACAACTCTACAAGTTGCTCAAAGAACCTTCTGAGTTCATCGAAAAAATGAAACATTCTCTTAAATGCATCCTTCTCGGTGGAGCGCCCATTACCTCTACCCTCTTGGATTCTGCTTGCAAACTTTCTTTACCCATTTTTACAACCTATGGAATGACGGAAATGAGCTCGATCATCACTCTTTCCAGTGTCGGTGCAGCAGAAGGTTGTGGAAGGGCCGTTCTTTATAGAAACCTAAAAATAGAAAAGGATCACGAAATCTGGGTCGGTGGAAAAACTCTATTCAAAGGATACTGGAATGCAGCATACGAAACGGTTGTCGAGGTCGATCAGAAAGGATGGTTTCCTACAAAAGATCTTGGCAGATGGACGGATAACCATGAGCTCGAAGTGTTGGGCCGCAAAGATCGACAATTCATCTCAGGAGGAGAAAATATTCAGCCTGAGGAAATCGAACGAGCACTTTGCTCCCTTCCTGGAATCCGCCAAGCCTCTGTCTTGCCCATTGCTGATGCAGAATTCGGCCAACGGCCAGTCGCTTTCATCGATGGCGAGGCTGGCCATTATTTTGTAGACAGCATTCGAGAAAAACTGCAAGACGTCCTTCCCAGATTCATGCATCCTGTTCGTATTCTTGAGTATCCTTCTTCAGATTCGAGTATCAAACTTAACCTCTTATCTCTGAAGCAACATTTATCTCAGATTCTAAAATCGAACGGAGAAAATCAGGAATAGGAACAGGATTTCTACTTTCTTTTTCAATCACGGCATGCACAACTTGTACTTTTCCCACATCAAACTTGCGATCTGGATCTCGAAAAGAAAATTCTAAAGTCACCGATGATGTTCCGAGTTTAACGACTTGTAACGAGATCTCCAATGCATCGCCGACTGTTAATGAAGTAAAGTAGTCCCCTTCTGCATGAACGATGGGCATGAGATAGGTAGATTCGAGGAGCTGCTTCAAAGAAAATCCACGGTCTTTCAAAAATTCTTCAAAGGCTTCTAAAGCCATTCGAAATTGTTCTGCAAAATAAATGGCTCCGGTCGCATCAGTGTCCTGTAGACGGATTTGCGTATTGTAAATGAACATAGATATTCTGAGGTTGCAAAACTCAGAAAAAGCGTATCACGGTATTGAGCAAGAATTCAAGAATGTTTTTTTTCGAGCCATTCCCGCTGCACCTCCTCCTCGAGGAATTCACAGCAGAATAGCTCCTGCAGATCAATTGCAAAACTTCACCAACAGAAAATTGATGATCGCGCTAAGAAATAATTTTTTCCTTTAAGATATTCAAAACGACTGTAAGTCGAGGGTCTAGGCAATTCTTCCGTATTTCATCTCCAGCAAAATCATAACCTCGGTCTGTTGGTGAACCTGCTTTCACCCAAAAGGCAGCCTTAATAATTCTCTGGGTTAGCGGCTGAAGGCGATCAAAGCAGGCTAATAAAACGGAGTGTGATGAATTTTTATCTTGCTGCAATTGGGCAAAAGAAGCGATTTCTTCTTTCACATAAGCTGGCACCACATTTAATCCATTGTCTTTGATTAATTGGATGACATCGAAAACAACTGGGTGATGCGGATTGCTATCAAAAAGGGCCTGACCATAATCTACATCTCCTCCTGGCATTCCTTGTAAAAGCCAGAAACCCCACTTCATTGCAGCTTTTAAATCCGTAGGTACTTCATTCGGATGATTGAATTTACCTTTAATGGCATCATCCCCATCCGTATGTAAAGCTTGTTCAAATTTCCAAATACTTTTGAGAATGGGATTGTCTTGCTTAATTGCCAGACTAAAATCGGCATACATGGGCAAATGGTCGGAAGGCTCTTTCACAGAACCCATCTCGATATCTGTTTTGAGGTCATTTGGATCGCCATCTACAGCAGCCCCCGTTAAATTGAGATTTTTGGCAAAAATGTAATCATAGGTTGTAAAATATCTGTTGCCGGAGCTATCTTTTTCTACAAAGGTATTTTGCCATGCATTGCCTGCTTTATTCAGCGCATCGAAAAAACCCGATTGAGTAAATCCTCCGAAAAAAACTTCCCCTTCGTTTCGAGCTGTATTTAAATCTGCACAAACGATCGTTGGATCGCCTGTTTGACTCTTCTGCTGAGCTATTTGTTGCAATTTGCGGACCTCAGACAGCCTTCGATCAACGCTATTGCTATCCCATACAGCATGAGAATTTAACACATGGATACAATTTGCTGCATTTTTTGGTCGTAAATCTACGGACTGAATCATGCGCCCTGTTCCATCATTGAAAAATTCAATCTGCGAATTGACAATATCAAACTTATGCGCTTTGTAAAAAATAGCACATCCTTCTTCTTCGCCATTATTGCGTCGCGCAAAACAACCTTGATAGCCAGCTCGCTGCATACAGCTTTGTATATCGTTAAAGTTTTCCACTTCCTGCAAACAAATCAGATCGGGCTGACAACGTTGCATGCGTTGCGCTAAAACCTCTTTTCGCTGATTCCAAGGCAACATTTTTAATGACGGCTTTTCCTGTTCTGCCCAATGAGGAACGAGCATATTATAATTTTCAATGCGGAAATTGATACTCATAACATTCACCTTTTTTATTTTAATATATTTTAATATTTATTAAAATATTAAATCAACACAAATATTATTATATTTATAAAAAAATAAATTGCTACAAATCTTGCCAAATAGAAAGGATCGTATTAAAAAAATTACTTTTAATCTCCAGACATATTGTACTTTTCCATACATCCTGCCTTAATTTTGAAGAATTTCCTCCTTTTCAAGGAGGAAATTCTTCAAAATTAAGGGCGGGTGTTCTTCAGTGCTCGAGCATACCTTTCAACTCTTCCTTTAACTCATTAGAACGACCAAATTATTATAATTTTTTTTAAAGAAAAAATTTAGTAAGATATTCACTATTAAGGAACAAAGAATTTCAAACTGTTAAAATATTGGCTTATAACAGCTTCAAAAAAGGATACTGGATTGTCCAAAAAAATGGGCTTTCCTATAATCCGCCTCTTTCACAATGGGTCATCCATGGATCAAAATATTTTAAACTCTCTCCCGATCAACGACAACTCTATTCAAAAAGAAGACATTCATCCTTCTTCTGAAATCACAGTTCGTCTGACACATAACGACATCGCGGACTCCTTGCTCGTTCAAGGAGAAACAGCCCTTTTGAAAGGCGATCTTTCATTCGGGCTAGAATGTTTTGATTCAGCGCTCAAACTTGATGCGCGCAACCCCAAGCTTTATTATGCACAGGGGCTGTCATTATTTGAATTTGGCAACCAAGAAGGGCGGGAAAAAGCCCTTTTGCTCGCAAGCAAAAAATTTAAATCCGCTTCATCTTTAGATCCCAATGATTTTACAACTTGGCAAACCTGGGGAACCCTTCTTTGCACTTTAGGCTTGAACTCCGGAGAGCATCATTTCTTTTTAGATGCGAAAGAGAAACTCGAAAAAGCCGCTTCACTTTCCGCAGATCAAAACCCAGGTACGCTTGCGGAACTTTACTGGGATCTGGGCATCGTCTTTGCTCATCTTGCTGAACATTCGGGAGAAGCATTGGACTGGCATCACGCGATCGAATCTTTTCAATTAGCCCACTCATATGATGAGAAACTGCCTTTTGATTTTTGGAATGATTTTGGTCATTCCTGTCTAAAATTTGCTTCTCAGATCAACGACGTTCGTTTTTATGTCAAAGCGATCAACTGTTTAAAAACAGCGATTTCTTTCGAGCCACAGGCTTATGATAGCTGGTGCTTATTAGCCGATGCCTTGCAAAAACTCTATTTCCATACTCACGATGAAGATCATTTTTCTCAGGCTTGTGAGTCCTTTGCCGCTGCTGCGCTGATTCAGCCACAGGATGCATCCATCTGGTTAAATTGGGCACGCTTCCTCTGCGATTCAGCAAAGAGGGTTGCAGATATAAAACGGCTGCGTCTTTCGATCGAAAAATGCCATCGCGCTTTTGCTTTGAATCCCAATGATCCTATGATCCAGGCAATTTTTGGGGAAGCACTTGCGCTTTTAGGAAATTATACCGAACGTTTGGACTTGATCTACGATGCTCAAAACAAAATTTCTCAAGCAATTGAACTAGAAAATGAAGAGCCAGATATCTGGTATAGCTTTGGCATCTGCATGCAAGCCTTTGGCCATTACTTCAATGATTTTGATTACTATTATCAAGCCATTGAAAAATTCCAAACTGGACTTTCCATTGACCGTACGTGCCACAGGCATTGGCATGCAATCGGCTGGACATACGCTCTCCTCGGAGATATTGAAGAGGATCCGGACATACTTGAGCTCTCATTACGTTTTTTACAAAAAGCTGTCGGTCTGCAGTCTTCAACTTATTACCTTTTCGATTACGCATCCACACTTTCAAAACTGGGAGAGTTGACACGTGAACAGCGTTGGTTAGAGGCTGCCTCTTCACAATTTGAACGTTTGCTCAGCCTGCAAAAAAACGCGGTCTATCTCCACCCTGATTGGCTGTTCCAATATGCTTGCACGCTCGATGCCCTCGGAGATTTTTACGAAGAAGATTTTTACTACCTTCGTGCCATCGAAGTTTTTTCCCATGCCCTCATGATCGATCCTGATTTTTGTCTTGTCCATCACCGCTTGGGACTTGCTTTGTCTCATTTGGGAGAGCTTACAAGCGAGATCGATCATTTTTATCGTGCCGTTCACCATTTCCGCTTAAATTTAAAAAATGATGATGAAAATGATTTGATACTTCTTGACTGGGCAACAGCCTTGATCAACATCGCAGTCCATTCGCACGATTCCTCAGAATCTGATCAATTCTATCGCGATGCCGAGCATAAGCTCCAAACTGCAATGCGTCTGGGCAATTTGCAAACTTATTATCATCTCGCTTGCCTCTATTCTTTGATTGGCCAATATGAAAAAGGAATGTACTGCTTAGAAAAAGCTCGTGAGTACGATGCACTACCCCCTGTTGATGAGATGCTCCAAGATGATTGGCTCGACAATCTTCGCTCTACTGGAGATTTTCAAGAATTTTTAACCGAACTCGACTATCGACGCAATTTCCAAGAGGAATGCTAAAAAAAATCTTAGAGATGTTCTCTGAATTTGAATAACCTGCTTTTCGCGCCTTTTTTTGTAGGTTTTAATGCCGCTTCAAAGCACATACTTAAATTAAAGTAGGGCAAGAAGCGGCGTTAGAAAATGTATTCACATGAGCTGTCTCTTAAGAACAAATGGATAGTAAAGCTTCTCAACCACTAGTGCTCTGTAAACTTAATTTTTGCGGTTTCGGCTACGTCAAAGCCCCGGGGTTAAACGATCGTAAAGCTAGCTGTATTGAATTAATACAGCGCGCTTTACGATCGCTTAACCGCGGGAGCTTTCACGTTAGCCCAAACTGCAAAAATTAAGTTTACAGAGCACTAGGAACAATTGGAGTTTTTTGGAATTAATTTGTATCTTCTGCTAAAGTGAGTTCTCATTTTTACTTCTTGAGGGTTTTTTTCAAATGAATAGTCGTTCGCTCATCTTTGTCATTGCTCTTGTAATCGCACTCTTTTTCGTTAATCTGTGGTTTTCTTCCAAAGCTAAGCCTCAACAGTTCATGCAGGTTAAAAAGCCCATCGAGGCCATTACAGAAGAGTTCAAGGCCCCTGTTGAAGAAGTGATTTCTTCTCCTGCAATTAGAAGATCTTCTGAGGAAGAAGAATTTTTTGTTATCCAAAATGATTATCAACAGATTGTTTTCTCTAACATTGGTGGAAGCATTGCGGAAATCAATCTTCCATTCCAAAGCAAGGAAAATTCCAAGAGTTTTGTCCGTCCGATCCACCTCGACCGTGTCTTTTTAGAACAATACACGTTAAATGACCATTTCCCCGCATTTGAGTACTATATCAATGAAGGAACTGGAATTAAAAAGATCTATGAGCGTCAATGCGGAGAATTTTACCCTCTTCTTCGAAGAACAATTTTTAATCCCAAAGATCCCATTCTTTTCACCTCTCCTATCAAACATTACGCGCTGAAAGTCGTCTCAGAAAATATACAAGAATCAAATAAGCTCTATACTCTTAAACGGCTTGAAAAAAATCTCATCGAATTCGAGCTTATTGAATCTGATCGAAAAATTAATAAAATCTTTCGATTTCCAAAAGAAGTAAATGATGCTCCCTATTGTCTCGAAATCAGCATTAGAATTGATGGGGATGCAAGAGGCCTTTGGTTGACTAGCGGTGTCCCCGAAGTCGAGTTGATCTCTGATAGCCCCGCCCCTGCCTTGTCAATGCGAATCCTTAAGAATAATCAAAAAGCAGATATCGAACAAATTTCCTTGCCCAAAGAATGTTCTACCTCAACGACCATTTATCCTGACTGGATCTGTACCGCAAATGGATTTTTTGGACTCATCGTCGATCCTCTGACGGATATTCCGGCAGGCTACCGCACTTGCAAGATTCCTGGAACGGAAGATCCAACACGTTTGACTCTTGTTGATCCTGAATATCGCCTTTATCCTGCTGAGAAATATCCCGGCTATGAGTTCCAACTCCCTTTGCGCTCGCAAACCACTTTATTGCGATATTACGCAGGCCCTTTAGAGGGCGATATTCTCAAAAGAGTCGATCAAACCTATGCAGATCCAGCAACAGGCTATAACCCAGATTATATCGGTGCTCTCAGTT
>JASHXO010000178.1 GCA_030043495.1 Candidatus Rhabdochlamydia sp. | reverse complement strand
GGGCTAAATAGAATTAAAGAAATGGGAAGCAAATAAAACTTGTTCATCTTGCAATACCTAAAGGCAAAACCTCTGTGTAGGAGTACAGGAGCACCTAATTCGGACAGTACAAAAAAGGCGGGTTTTTTAAAATAATTTTTACAATTTTTCTCATGTCGAGTCTGTCTGCAAGTTCAATGTAGAGCCTTGCGATGTTCTCCTTCGCGCAATCCTAGGTTTCCATAACGGTGGTAGTCAATGCTGAAACTAATTTCGCGTAAGTAATGGAGGAGTTCAAACCGTCCATTCGAAAGGATTGGCGCATAATCTAGAAAAGTGGCTGACTGGCTGGCGGCGATTTTAAGAAGATCGGAAGGTTTGCTGATCATGCGGACACGACGGAATTGTCCCTGCTTGATACGCTCGTTAAAATGGTCTTCGTTTTCTTCAGAGATATGAAAGTAAGACGAAAAGTGGGCAAGATGGTCGCGAACATTGATATGCGCGTTGTCTTTACTCCAACTGACATGCAAGTGTGCGCCACAGCTCATTACTGCTGCGAGTACGCGTAAAATGTCGAGGACGGAGTCTTGATCTTGAATCCTAAAGCAGACCTTTTTGTGGGGACGATAGCGCAGGATATTATCCTGGCCGATAATTTTGGAAGGATCGTGGTCCTCAGCGAAATGCTTGCTCCAATAAGCGTAGTTGGCCGTGCTGGCAAACCAGATACCCAATTCTTCTGCGGAAAGATCGTATTTTTGTAAAACTGAAGAGAGTTTGTTGACATCATCGCTGACGGGATGTTTTTCTTGGGGAAGGGAGACTTCTTGCGAGCGTGCAAATTGCATGACATAATTGGGGCCGCCGGCTTTAGCCGCGTTGCCGAAACTGCTCGCTTTTGTTCCGCCGAATGGCTGTCTCCTGACGACGGCACCCGTAATCCCGCGATTGATGTAACAATTTCCCGCTTCGATTTTCTCCATCCAGATTTTTTTCTCACGCTCATCTAAGCTCTGCAAACCAGAAGTTAGACCGTAGGGTGTGGCATTGACAATGTCGATCGCGTGTTCAAGATTTTTTGCGCGCATCACAGCTAGAACGGGTCCAAAGAGCTCTGTTTGATGCATGAAGCTTCCTTCTTTTACACCTATTTTAATGCCGGGCGACCATAGGTTTGGGTTTTTGGGATCGCGCTTGGGTTGGACAAGCCATTCTTCACCGTTTTCCAAATTTAAAAGGCCGCGCAGAAGGGCATCGTGGGGCTCTCGGATCAGAGGCGTGACTTTACAAGGGCATTCCCAGCAAGGGCCAATCTTCAAACTCTCTACGGCATCTTTGAGTTGTTTCCGGAAATGAAGATCATCATAGACCTCGGCTTCGAGGATGAGCAGGCTGCAAGCACTGCACTTTTGTCCATTGTGGCCAAAAGCTGAAGTTACCGTATCTTTAATTGCCAAATCGCGATCAGCAAGTGCTGTGATAATGATCGCATTTTTTCCACCTGTCTCGGCGGAAAGATCGAGACCAGGCCTTAAATGCATAAACAGTTTTGCGGTAGATGTTGCTCCTGTTAAAATAATGCAATTGATCCTCGGATCAGCGATGAGCTTTGATCCCACTGGGTCGTCTGGACAGTTGATGAATTGCAAAACTTCTTTTGGAATACCTGCTTCCCACAGTGTCTTTACGAGCTCCCAGCCGCTGAGCACAGATTCGGGTGCAGGTTTGAATAAGACGCAGTTGCCTGTTACTAACGCTGCGAGGATACCTCCAGCGGGAATTGAAACAGGAAAATTCCATGGTGGCGTCACTAAAATTGTCCCTTTCGGCGACCATTTGATATCTTTGCAGGCGTGCATTTTTTTCATGCTGCGCAAGTAGTATTCAGCAAAATCGATGGCTTCTGAAACTTCCGGATCGGCTTCGAGAATAGCTTTGCCGCCGTCCGCCATCATGACTCCGATTAAGTCTCCTCGCTTCTCGCGCATTTTTTGTGCAGCTTGACTAAGGAGCTTGCATCTTTCTTCGACAGAGGTCTTGTCCCACTTGTCTTCGTACTGTTTTGCACAGGTGAGAGCTTTGTCGATATGTTCCCAAGTGGCCATTGAATATCGATAAAGAACATGTTCGGAATTGGAAGGATCGGCTCCCGTGCCTTCTGATTCCGTTTGTATTTCATGTCCTGAGATGACGAGAGGAACTTTTTCGATCTTAAGGCTTTTCCATTTGTTGATGATCTTGTTTGCCCATTCACGGTTGCAATGCAAAGAAAAGTCCGTATCAGGCTCGTTTTCAAAAGGCGCTGAAAGAGGAACATGGACAGGCGGATTGTTTCTATCTTGCGTGCGCCGAGGGGTTGTGAAGACAGTGTTCATCTCCCGGCAAGCATTGGCAAAAAGCAGGACTTGCTCTTCCCACTCGGAGGTGCCTGGCCTTAATCCAAAGGTCACGCGTAAAAAGTTGTCGGGGCCTGTGTTTTCGTCAAGCCTACGGATCAAATAGGCAATTGCGCTTTGAAAATCTTCTTTTGTCGCTACGGGACAATAAAGCAGGATTTCTTTTGTCAATTTTTGCACGACGCGGCGGATATGGTCGGCCATTCCCTCGAGCATTTCGAAGTTGACTTCTTTCTCGACGCCATTTTCTGCGCGTAACAGCATCGCATAGGCAATATCAAAGAGATTATGGCTGGCCACGCCGAGATGCACGGCTTGAGCATGCTCTTTTTCGCATCCATAAGTCACCATTTTTTTATAATTGGCATCGACATCTGGTTTTTTTCTATAAGGCGCTTGCGGCCAGTCGCGCAAGGATGCCTCAAATTGTTCCATCGCGAGGTTAGCCCCTTTGACGATACGGATCTTGATCGGAGCTCCTCCTTTCCTGACTCGTTCCATTGCCCATTCTGTCAGCTCTCTTTG
>JASHXO010000177.1 GCA_030043495.1 Candidatus Rhabdochlamydia sp. | reverse complement strand
CGTGACGTCATTGAACAATCCTGGGACGTAGTTGTTTTGTGGATCGAGAAGCTCCAAACGAATCCGATGCTGGCCCTTTTTCAGACCATAGATATAGTACGGTTGCCAAGAGGTCAGGATTCGTTGATTTTCATTGTCGATTGTGAGGCGGACTTTGTATCCGTCTTTTGAAAGCTCGCAGTTGGTCACGTAAAAGTCGAGCAAGATCGGCTGCTGATTTTTTCGATCGTAATCGTACTCTCCTTGAGGCTCGTTATAAGTAATGTAGGGCTGAGTTAAATCGACCTGAGGATTGTCTTTTTTTTCTTGGTAGTAAAACACGCTGGCGGCAAATGCTTTATTTGACTTCACGCTTTCATTGTAGGAGCGTACGGGAAAAGCGCGGATAACATGCATTCCAGGCTGCAATTTGAAAGGAATTTCAAAATCTGCAGTCTGGTCGAAATAATCTTCAACATCGTCTAAAGCATCAATCAAGGCTTCATTGATCGCAAAATAAGGTTGGTTATCGATGAAGATATGCAAAGCTTGCCCTTCATTATCATTCCAAACTTCTTTTTTTCGCGGCTGCTCTGTGTCGACTCCGAGAGCAATCCCGTCCAAGCGGATTTGTCCTTTGACGGGAGACGATTTTTTCAATTCCTTTTCTTTGGGATAGAGAATTTTAGTTTCTACGTGATCAGGATCTCGTGACGGATCGACAGGAACGACTTGGAGCCCTTTAGGATTGGGAGGTTGTTCTTCAAGATAAGCGCAAAATCCCGAAGAGAATATCAGCGACATCACAGTCGTCAGCAGTGAGTATTTCATTTTAATCATAGGAAATCTCCTGATTAGAGTCTGTTTCACGTGGCACTAAGAAGCTGCACTAAAGCCTCATTTCGAATATTTAATGGATCTTTAATCAAGCTATGGTAATTTGTAAACATGCTCTAAGACTTCCGTTTACCTCTTTTCCCTCTTTTAAGTCTACAATCACCTGATCTAAAGAAAAGGCTCAAAGTAAAAATTTTAAAGAGTATAACCAAAGTGGTAATCAATTAGAGCATGTTTACAAATTACCATAGCTTGATTTTTGATGAATTTTTTCGCAAAAGTTTGTCACATTCTGAATCCCGACTTTAAGGATTGAGATTCAAAATTTAATCCTGGGCATAGCCCAGGTCATCCGCTTTTTCTATCGCCAGAAGTTCAACATTTTCTTTCTTTTTTAGAGCTGCTAAGAATGCTGTGAGCTCTTGGCTTTGAACATACATGCGATCGAGCAGCCATTGATAAAGAGATGTGACGTCCGAGGATAAGAAGATAAATTCCATGCTCGTGAAAGCGATGAAGCAGATCAATGTGAAAATTAGCGGGACGATGCCTGCTGTAACAAAGCTGAGCACAATGGAAATGATCCCACCAACAATCATAGCAGTTGCGATGAATAGAGAGATGCGATTTTTCAGCTGGAGGGAATAGATTCCTTTATCGACCTCTTGCAAATGTTTTATCTTTTCTTCGTTGGTAGAAGATAAAGTGGCCGCTTTTTCTTTTAAACAGGAAGTATCGACTCTTCGTCCCCAGTAAGCGTCTCCAATTTCTCGCTTTGCATTCAAAAACTCCATCGGGTCGTCCAAGTTCGCATTGTCAGGGTCCAATTTATTTTTAAATTGTTCGTAAAACTGATTGACCCTATTCAAATTTTTCACAGCGCGATAAGCTTGAATTGAGCCACGGAAGACATAAATTCCGCCCAAAGCACAGCCTGATCCAGCAACGAAACCAGCCTTGAGTGAGGCACTAGAAAATGCGTGAATATGGAAAGCCTTTGTCAAGAGCGGTGTTGTACAAATGCCTACGGCCCCTTCAAAAATTTGGCTTATTCCCATAAATAAAGCGCCAATAAAGTTTGCAAGGCACAGTTTTGCTTCTTGGAGGGCTTCAGCAGCATCGTTTATTCTTTCCTGGATTTTGGACTCAATCGCGGCTTTTAATTCTTCTGAAGAGTTTTTAAGCTCTTCGAAACCCAAAGGGATCAGAGAGGCAATGCAAACAATAATTGCCATTACTCCTGTAAGCAGGAACATAAAACTTGCCGCTGAGGTTGTGCCTCCGATGACGAGGGTAGCCTTTGACATCGCCGTCAGAGAAGGAAAAGCTGCAGATGTGCCAACAATGCTCATTGTGTTGCGGACGCCGTTCACTGTATCGATTGTTGCGATGACAGTCTCTTGCAAAGTGGTACGGCCATCCCACTCAGCATTGTAGACAACATCGTTATCTGCCTTTGAGTTTTCCACATCGGCTTTTGGAGCAGCTTCAGCAGACTGCTTTTTATTACTATCTTCAATTTGAGTTTGTTTTGTATTATCTGAGACAATCTTTTCAATAGATTGTTGAACTGTTGTGTCCACCAAATTAATTATTGTTGTTTGCTGCTCGTCAGTGACATTACGTGGAACAGAATTTGTCAATGATCTGTCTATATCTTGACAAGACTGTTCATTTTGAAAATGATCATTTTCAAAAGTTGATTGCGGATCGCTTCGCGACGTTCCAACATTTGTTGGAAATGCCATAATATTCTCCCAATTTTATCTTTTATTATTTGCAATGAATGTGAAACTAATTAAAAAAGATATTGTTATCCGCCCAAGCGGATAAGCATAAGGGAGACGAGAAACATAGAGTGAATGAGGGTATCTTCGAAAGAAAGAGGATACCCCTGATCAGCAAACGTAAAAATGTTAAGTTGCTTATTCTTCATAATATTCACTCTAAGAGTTCTCTAAATTAATTAAATTTTAGCAAATAAAGTAATTAATGAAAATTATTAATATTAATAATTCATTAATTTTACGTTAAGTTGTTGTTAATAAACTGTTTGAAATAATGCGCTATTAATGTTTGAGCTTATACCGAAACAACCTGAAGAATCGGGGAAAAAACATTTTCTAACCACCCGCGAACAAGGTTCGCTAGTGCTCTGTAAACTTAATTTTTGCGGTTTCGGCTACGTCAAAGCCCCGGGGTTAAGCGATCGTAAAACGCGCTGTATTAATTCAATACAGCTAGCTTTACGATCGCTTAACCCCGGGGCTTTGACGTAGCCGAAACCGCAAAGCGTTCGATGAACGTCTATGGCTGCGCCTATGATTTTTCCTGTCAGCCCATTTTCCTCTAAGGAAATCATGCTCAATATGTTACATGTCAAGTCAAATTTTCATCAAGTCGTTGCTTCAAGTTGCTCAGGGCACATACAATTAGAACAAATATTTGAAGCTTGAAGGAAGCTCTCGCCTTCGCTCGCAAGCTCGCTCAGTTGAGTTCCGCTGTTTTATAACGGCCCAGTCTTTGCTACTCTCATGTCTATTAAGTGGCCGTTACAAAAGCAGCGTCCTGCCTATTTTCGTTTGCTGTTTTATTCAATCAACCGGCAACCTATCCAGCATGGACCAGGAAGATTTAAATCAGGTTTTGATTCTATTATACGAAAAGAATAATTTACTTGCCGTTCAACTCGAGGAGTCTATGGCAGGTAAAAAAGGCGTTGTCCCTTCTCATGTCAAACTTAAACAGTTTTTTCACCCCGGTATCAATCATCCCGTCATTCAGTCTTTAACTGAAATAGAAGACCCAAGAAAACCGTCTCTCTTTTTGCGACACT
>JASHXO010000176.1 GCA_030043495.1 Candidatus Rhabdochlamydia sp. | reverse complement strand
ATAAAAAAGAAAAGCCGATCTTTAACAGTGCTGCGATCATTCAAGACGGCAAACTGTTAGGCTTTGAAGATAAGCAATTGCTCCCGACCTATGATGTCTTTGATGAACGTCGTTATTTTGAACCGGGGACTAAGACTCAAATATGGCAATTCAAAGGAAAAAAGATCGGCGTAATGATTTGCGAGGATATTTGGCAGCATGCAGGTTTTGTAAACGATACTCATTATGCGCATGATCCTGTCTTGGATTTTCAAGCCTTAAAACCTGACATTGTCTTAAATCTTTCTTCTTCTCCATATCAATATCAAAAGCCAGGAACTCGCGTGAAAGTCTGTGCAAAATGCGCAAAGACACTGAATTGCCCGGTAATCTTGTGCTGCCAAGTTGGGGCTAATGACCAGCTTGTTTTTGATGGTTATAGCCTTTATGTCAATCGGGAAGGGCAGCTTGTCCAAGTGGCCAAAGGTTTCGAAGAAGATGAGATGGTTGTCGATCTCGATGCTCCTGCGAGTCCTTGCACATTTTCCTATGATCCGACCAATGACCTCTATCACGCGCTCGTTTTGGGAGTGCGCGATTATTTCCACAAGCAAGGTTTCAAAAAGGGCTGTTTTGGCCTGTCAGGGGGAATCGATTCAACGCTTGTGGCCTGTATTGCCGCCGATGCGTTGGGGAAAAATAATGTATTGGCAGTGACAATGCCTTCGCGTTACAGCTCGCCTGAAAGCGTGACTGATTCGGAAATTTTGGCGCGCAATTTGGGAATCGAATTAATGCATATTTCGATTGAAAAGCCTTTTCAGGCCTTTCTCGATTTGCTCCAACCTTATTTTCAATGGAAAGCGCCTGATATCGCAGAAGAAAATATGCAAGCGCGCATCCGCGGGATGATCTTAATGGCGATCTCTAACAAGTATGGCTACATCGTCATGAGCACGGGAAATAAGAGCGAGATGGCGCTAGGATATTGCACTCTTTATGGAGATATGGCCGGAGGCCTTGGCGTCATTTCCGATGTGACTAAGCAGCAAGTCTACATGCTTGCGCGCTGGCTCAACCGCGAAAAAGAGATCATTCCGCAATCCATTATCGATAAAGCGCCATCTGCTGAACTCAGACCCAATCAGAAAGACACTGATTCTCTTCCACTTTACGACATTGTCGACAAAGTTCTGCAAGGTTATGTTGAAGAGTATTTGACTCCTGAAGAAATCGCCCAAAAATACGCTATCCCCAACGATGTTGTATTAGATCTTGTGCGCCGCATCCATCGCGCTGAATACAAACGTCGTCAAGCCCCGCCAGGCATTCGCGTCACTAAAAAAGCCTTCAGCATCGGCAGGCGATATCCGATCGTTCAAGGCTGGATGTAAGCAATTATACCGATGGGGGCAAGAACATGGGCGCGTTTCAAAAAAGGTCAAAATGCAGGATATTCTTTAGAGCAAGTGATTGAGTCATTGCGCGAAGTAAATATGCATGAACCTCTTGTGTTAAATCAGGAAGAAGAAGAGTTCTGACAAGGCTTCATTGGAGAATCTATCATCTTTATGATGTTCACCTTAAACAAACCGATGATCCTTTTTGATCTGTCTTAAAACATGGCAAAGCATGGCAAGATTGAGTTTGCCAGTATTTGTATTTTGCGGACTAGGATGGTAACAGGTATAAAGTGTAGGAAAGCTTTCGATAAGGTGTTTTTCCCCGTGACGAAAACAATGAGAAGTTTTTGGGCCTCCCTGATTTTTGACATAATGAAGATAGCCGTTAAAAGCGAATCCACCTAGAGCTAGCACTGCAGTGAGATGTTTCAAAACAACAAATTCGTTGAGCAGATAGGGAAAACAGTTTTTCTGTTCTAAAGGAGTAGGCCTATTTTTCGGGGGAATACATTTGACGGCTGCGGTCATGTAACATCCGTGAAGTTTTAGCCCATCGTCAATGCTTTCTGACGTCGGTTGATTGGCAAATCCTTCTCTATGCAGTGCTTTGAACAAAAAGCGCGCAGACTCATCCCCTGTGAAAATTCTACCTGTGCGGTTGCCGCCTTGAGCAGAAGGGGCCAGTCCCAGAATCAGCAGAAATGCTTTGGGATCTCCAAAACCAGGAACAGGTCTTTTCCAATAAATTTGACCTCCGAACTTTGGCTTTTCGGGAACATTTTCGCGAAATTTAACAAGACGAGGGCAAAGCCGACATTCAGACACACAGGCGTTAAGAGTTTTAAAAGAATCAAACAACTGCATATATCAACTCTCTTCCCAGATCATTGGGAACACATTTTTAAGTTTGCTTTCATTGTGTTTTAGCATTAAAAGGCGGTCAAACCCAACGGCGACGCCGCAGCAATCAGGAAGTCCGAGTTCAAGAGCCCCCAAAAAATGCTCATCGATTTTTAAAGCGTCCTTGCCGGCATTGAGTCGGGCTTGATTCGATGCTTCAAGGCGCTTACGTTGCTCGACAGCATCTGTAAGCTCATGATAACCATTGGCCAGTTCAATTCCCCGATAGTAGACTTCAAAGCGGCACGCAACATGTTCGCCGTCGGGAAGAACGATTGTCTTTGAAAGGGCCGCTTGCGAGCCAGGAAAATAATTTAATACGAACAATTCTGCATTTCCTAATTGAGGTTCAATGAGAAAACTGACCAGGAGTTGAAGGAGTGTATCTCGATTCCACTCAGAAGCATCGTTGGAGAGATCGAGGCCGCGGCTTTTTGCCTGATCTAAGAGTTGGGAAAAAGAAGCGGTTAAATAATCAATTCCGAGATAATACATCAAAACCTGACGATAGTTCATCGACCGATGTGGCAAATTGCCTAAAAATAATCGAATATAGTCCAGTGCTTCAGCAATCATCTCTTCAAAATTGATTCCGAGACGGTACCATTCTGTCATTGTGAATTCGGGATTATGCAATGGTCCGATCTCGCCATCACGATAAGCATGACTGATCTGATAGATATCTCCAATGCCAGCAGCGATTAGCCGTTTCATCCCATACTCCGGAGAAGTGTGTAGATAGCCAATCTGAGCATTTTTCATCACGACCTTCATCACATCGATATGAAGGTCGATCGGAGCGCTCTGGGAAAGAGCGGGGCAGTCCACTTCCAAGATATTTCTTTCGGAAAAAAAAGCGCGGGCTTTTTGCAGCATCAACGCTCGGTCGACAAGAAAAGGGATTTTGGACCGCAAAGACAATTCGAGAGAATTAGACGCGTGAGACGTATTCACCGGTGCGCGTGTCCACTTTGATTTTTTCCCCTTCTTCGATAA